>JACMLD010000322.1 GCA_014379785.1 Chitinophagaceae bacterium | reverse complement strand
TGCTAAGCGAGTGCAGCACATGTTTTTCATACAGACTATCGATGTCTTTTCTTGAAATGACATTGATTTTACTGTTCCAGTCCTCATAAAGGTCTTTCAGCCTGGCAAACTGTTCAACCTGCTCAGGGGTGAAATCGGCAAAATATTTCAGAATGAGGTCGAGGCCTGTACCCGGTGTATTTAATTCCATGATTTTCTTGGCTTCTTCAGTAACGCCGGTGCAAAGATGAGGTAATGGCAGAACATCCAGATATCAAAAAGCCAGGCCCATGGCCAGAGATCTTTTTCATCCAGTTTTTCCATGCCTTTATACATAATCCAGGTTTGTACCAGCAAGCGTAACAGGAATACGCCCGTCACAATCCGCCAGTCGTACAAAAACAAGCTGGCAATAAAGAGCGGGTAGAAAAGAAAGTGCGAAAACGAATATAAACCGAGGAAAAACTTGTGTTTCGGTCGGTAAAATTTTCCGGTCGAATAGTGCCTGGTTTTCTGGCGGATCCACGCCGCCCAGGATTTTTTGGGCTCGGAAAGAGTAAAAGATTCGGGGTCCAGCACAATGGCCGTATTGTCCTTTGTGGCCACCATGTTTACGAACAGATCATCGTCGCCGCTGGCCACATGGTTGAGCGAAGAAAAACCCTTGTGTTTAAAAAACAATCCGCGGGTATAGGATAAGTTTCGCCCAACGCCCATATACGGGCTGCCTGCCAGTGCATAGGAGAAATATTGCAATGCGGTATGGAAGGTTTCGAATCGGATGATTTTGTTGAGCAGCCCGGGTTTTTTGTGATAACTGCCATAGCCAAGCACCACTTCGATTCCGGGCCGGTAACCATCCTGCATTTTCTGCATCCAGAATTCGCTTGCGGGTACACAGTCGGCATCTGTCAGCAATACCAGCTCATGCTTTGCTTCTTTAATGCCAATCGATAATGGATATTTCTTGCCGGGGATCAGTTTTGCTTCGTAGGAGAGATTGACCGGAGCGAGATTTTTGAAAGTCTTTTTGAGTTCTTCCAGCAGATATTTTGTTTCGTCAACGCTGTTGTCGTTAACCACTATTACTTCATGCGTAGTGGGGTAAGTCTGAACAAGAATACCGGGAAGATTCTGCGCAAGATTAGCAGCTTCATCGCGTGCGCAGACAACCACAGAAATCGGGTGCTGCTGGGACTGTTCTTTGGGCGATGGTTTATAAAAAGCAAGTCTTCTGAAAAGCAGCAGATAATAGGCTACCTGAATTAGGGTAATGCCGGCGAATATGTAAAAAACTATCTGCATCCAATGCAGCCTCAATTGCTCCAATAAGTTCATTTAGTCGTTGGTTTAGGGACGTTTTGCAGTCAGCTGCGAAAATAGGGATTATAGTTATCTTTGCGGCCTTTATGGCTGCACTGGAATTTCACCTCGAAAAATCGGATACGGGCTCAAAAGCAAGAGCGGGAACGATTACAACGGATCATGGAAAAATAAGCACACCGATTTTTATGCCTGTCGGCACCGTCGGCTCGGTAAAAGCCGTTTCGCAGCAACAGCTCGAGACCGAAGTCAAAGCACAAATCATTCTGGGCAACACCTATCATCTTTATCTGCGACCAGGCACGGAAGTGCTGGAAGCCGCAGGCGGGCTGCATAAATTCAATGGATGGAAACATCCGATACTAACGGACAGTGGGGGCTACCAGGTTTTTTCACTGGCGAATAACCGCAAGATCAACGAAGAAGGGGTTGTCTTTCAAAGTCACATTGATGGGAGCAAACACCTTTTTACTCCCGAAAAAGTAATGGATATCCAGAGGAGTATTGGCGGGGATATTATCATGGCCTTTGATGAATGTCCGCCTTACCCGAGTGACAACATCTATGCGGGGAATAGCATGGAACTGACGCATCGCTGGCTCGACCGGTGCTTTGAAAGATTCCATGGCACTTCTGACAGGTATGGCTACACGCAAAATCTTTTTCCGATCGTTCAAGGCAGTACGTATCACGATCTGCGCAAAGCGAGCAGTGAATTTGTGGCTTCGAAGAATGCGGTTGGTAATGCAATCGGTGGACTTAGCGTGGGTGAGCCGGAGGAAATGATGTACGAGATCTGTGAACTGTGCTGCGATATTTTACCGGCAGATAAACCAAGGTATCTGATGGGGGTGGGCACGCCATGGAACATTCTTGAAAACATAGCGCTTGGGGTGGATATGTTTGATTGTGTAATGCCGACCAGGAATGGAAGGAATGCCATGTTATTTACCTCAAAAGGCATTATCAATATCGACAATAAAAAATGGGAGAAAGATTTTTCTCCGCTCGACGATGGCATTCCCTGCGAGCTGAGTAATTACTATAGCAAGTCGTACTTGCGCCATCTCATCAAATCCAAGGAGATATTGGGTTTGACGATAGCGAGTGTGCATAATCTCGCTTTCTACTTATGGATTGTGGAGGAAGCGCGGAGACGCATTGTAGACGGAAGTTTCAGCAGCTGGAAGCGGGAGGTGATACCTGTGTATAAGACGAGGCTATGATTAGTTGATTGGATGATTAGTGAGCGGTCATGCCGAGCGAAGCCGAGGCATCCCCGACGGACCGGAGTTGAGTCATCACTGTTAATAGCTGGGGATTTCTCCACTCGCTGCGCTCGGTCGAAATGACAACAATCAACTCGTCTTCCTATAAACCTGCATCAGTATGATCAGAAAAACTGCGCTGCCCAGATAAAAACTCAGTTCACTCCAGTCGTAATTTGTAAAAAGACCATTGAATACCACCTGCGTTTTCCAGACTTCCTGTGGTTCGCTCTGCACTTTTGTGAAATAGGCATCCGTGTATTTTACAAAAGGCCAGAATTTTTCGGTACGAGGAATGCCAGCGGTGTTGAAATATTTGACCTCATAACCGGCCAGAAAAAATGCGAGAATATGAAAAACGCACCAGGCAATTACCCACCTGTACCTTGCAATGATATCTTTAAAAGTCTGTGGTTCTCTTTTTTGTTCGGTGCGTGCCGCTGACCTTTTGGGAATACCACCTGGTGGAATGGGGGGAGGGACCTTTATTTCGTGACTGGCCACTGATGGCAACAATTCAGGCAGATCGCCAGCCCTCATCCAGTCACTCAGCCGGTCATGCCAGACTAAAGTTTCAGGTTCCAGTTTTTTTGCCAGCATTTCGGCAACTGTATAGGGCCCGTATTTCTGATTTCCATCGGAGTAGTAGTATTCAGCCATCGTGGGATATGGTTC
>JACMLD010000321.1 GCA_014379785.1 Chitinophagaceae bacterium | reverse complement strand
TGCGCCAGTCTGATAAATTCATCTTGCGGCAGTGCTGTTTTCTTTAGTTGAAACATCAGCTCGTTGCTTGTTTTTTCCATGGTGGCGTGTCCGGTCTTGCGAAACACAAACTGACGCAACACATCATTCAGCCGCGAATGATATAATTTGGAATCAATTGCTGCTGCCACCGATTTTTCTTTTCTGATTTCTTCCAGCGCCTGAACAGCTTCTTCGTACGCAGTCAGTTTTGAAACAACTGCACGAACAACGGGGGCCTCTGTCTTTTTAACTTTGCGCGACATGAAGTATATGATGGCAAGAAGCGACAGTAAGCCCAGCGCTGCGATGGCCCAGTTTATATAACGCAAATCTTCTGCACTGACCTCAATGATATCCTTGATATCATGATAATCCTGCTTTGGATCAAAATTTGAATATGCGACTGATACAGGCAGTGAATCGGTCAGGTAAAAACGGTTGCCGATTTCGAGCGGCAGAGACGGAAGCGCCCATCGGCCTGAGTCAAAGCTGGTGATGCTAAATGTCTGAGTGTAGGTTTTGAGATCTCCTACCAGCGCAGTATCAATTTTCCCTTTCTGAATAAATTCAAAATGAGCAAGGCTGTCAGTGGGAAACCATTTTGCAGTCACAGACAATGGCATAGAGGCTTCGAGCACCAGTTCAATCGGCTCGCCGATCATTATCTTGTTGCGATCAATGCTTGCCTTTACCATAACCGTCTGCGAATGGATAGACCCAATGAAGAAGAAGGTGAGCAAAAAGCAGCCGGTAATATGTCTTGATAATTTCGTCATTAATCTATTCCTGTAATTCATTAGGCCCTTCCTATAAAGAACTTCTGCAGAACCTTTACATAGTCCTCATCTGTTCTCACATGAAGAAGATCACTTCCGCTGCGTAGAAAAATATTTTTACACCACTCGCTGTGATCAAAAAAATCCTTTTCATATTGCTGCCTTACGTAAAAGTCGCTGCTGTCGATCCAGACTGTTTTGTCCGTCTCCGGATCCTGGATCTGAATGAGCCCTGCCATTGGCAGTTGTACATCCATTTTATCGTACACTTTTATTCCGATCAAATCATGTTTCTTTCCCGCCACTTTCATGGAGTCTCCAAATTTCTCGTCCAGGAAATCGCTCATCATAAAAGCGATGCTGCGCTGTTTGTTGGAATTGTTGAAAAACCGAATCGCCTCCGTTATATTGGTCCCCTTTTTTTTCGGCTCTGCCGTCAGCAGTTCACGCACGATGTACAAAGCGTGTTGCTTGCCTTTTTTGGGGGGAATATACATTTCCACCTTATCGCTGAAAAATATGACGCCTACCTTATCGTTGTTACTAACTGCTGAAAAAGTCAGCACAGCCGCCATTTCGGTAATGATGTCTTTTTTTCGGGCGTGAACGGTTCCAAAAAGTGAACTCGCACTGACATCGATCAGCAGCATCACCGTCAGCTCGCGTTCTTCCTCAAAAAGTTTTGTAAAGGCGTGCGCATAACGGGCGCTGACATTCCAGTCGATAAATCTCACATCATCTCCGGCTGCATATTCACGCACTTCCCTGAAGCTCATACCACGGCCCTTGAAGGCGGAGTGGTATTCTCCTGTAAAAAGATGCTGAGTGATCTTTCTGCTCTTGATCTCCAGCTCCTTTACCTTTTTTAATATTTCAGCAGTGGTCAGCATTTTTTGTTTTATGGCACATTGATCGCACGAACCACGTCTTCAATGATATTTTCTACGTTCACATTTTCCGCTTCGGCCTCATAAGTCAGTCCGATTCTATGCCTCAGCACATCCTTTGCAATGGTGCGTACATCTTCAGGAATAACATAACCGCGTTTGTTGAGAAATGCATTTGCCTTTGACGCAAGCGCCAGATTGATACTTGCACGGGGACTGCCGCCATAAGATATGAGCGGTTTCAGTTTCTGGAGATTGTATTTATCGGGAAACCTGGTGGCAAAAACGATGTCGAGAATATAGCTCTCCACTTTTTCATCCATATAAATGGTGCGGGTCAGTTCCTTCGCTTCGATGATTTCCTGTATAGATACCACGGGTTGTATCTCTGCTGATTTCAATCCCTGCACATTCTGTCTTATGATCAGTTGCTCTTCTGCCTTGGTGGGGTAGTCAACCACCACTTTCATGATAAAGCGGTCAACCTGAGCTTCGGGAAGCGGGTAGGTACCTTCCTGCTCCAGTGGATTCTGGGTGGCCAGCACCAGGAAGGGATCGTCCAGTTTATAGGTGGTGTCACCAATGGTAACCTGTCTTTCCTGCATAGCCTCGAGCAAAGCACTCTGCACTTTTGCCGGTGCACGGTTTATTTCATCAGCCAGTACGAAGTTGGCGAAAATGGGCCCCTTGCGAACCACAAACTCATTCTTCTGCTGCTGGTAGATCATGGTTCCGATTACGTCGGCAGGCAGCAAATCCGGGGTAAACTGGATTCTGCTGAAATGGGCCTTGATAGCCTGAGAAAGAGATTTGATCGTAAGTGTTTTTGCCAGGCCGGGTACACCTTCCAGCAATACGTGGCCGTTGCTGAGCAGACCAATCAGCAGGCGATCAAGCATATATTGCTGCCCTACGATTACCCTTCCCACCTCATCCCTGAGACGGTCTATAAAAACACCATGGTACTGAATCTTTTCATTGAGCTGACGGATATCTTCTGCGGTCTGAAGCATAAAAATTCAATTAAAAAATGAGCGTTCTTGTTATCGTAATCTTACGAACTATGACAGGTTTTTTTCAGGCTTATATCCCTTAAAGTCAACTCCTCTGCCCGAAAGACCCGTAAAAATACGAACAAGCATTGCAATTCGTTTGCCAAGATCGTTGTTTATCAAAAGATTTAAGGGTTTAATCGAATATAATAGACACAATAAAATGAATATAAAATGAGTTTATAGAAGAACCTAAAAATCCTCTTATGAAAGCTACAATGCTTAAAACCTTTGCGCTTGGTCTTTTAGTTACTACAGCATTTTCCTGCTCAAAAAGCAAGAGTACTCCAACAAAATCAAACACTGAGTTATTGACCCAGTCAGCCTGGAAAATCGACGTCGCTGGCGTTGACCTCGATAAAAATGGCAGTATTGATGAAACCTATCCATTCGAAGATTGTGAAAAAGATGATACCTATGTCTTCAACATTAACGGGACAGGCGTATTAAGCAACAACGCCCTCAAATGTGATGATAACGATCCAACCACAGAAGATTTTACCTGGTCGTTTAAAACAAACGGTACGGTGCTTTTCGCATCACTTACATCTATTGATGGAGATGCAACAATTAAGACCTTGAATGATGCAAATCTTGAAGTATATCAGGATGTAGAAAATTCAGGAATGTCTATTCGCTACATTTTCCGTTTCAAACACTAAGCTAAACTTTGATTTCATAAACAACCAACAGCCGCCTGCTATTCTTAGCGGGTGGCTTCATTTATTTCCGGTATCGGTCATTTCGACTGACCTCAAGCGCAGCGAGATGGAGTGGAGAAATCCCCAACTGCTGTCTCGAAAATAAATAGCGGGGGATTCCTCCACCCTGGCCCTTCGGGCCGGAGTCGGAATGACTAACTAACTCAAATACTTCCCCACAATCGGCAACCTCCTTCCAACTCCAAATGCTTTCGAACTCACCCTGATGATCGGACAAAACTGATTTCGTTTATACTCGTTTGTATTGACCATTTTAAGCACACGGTTTACAAGTGCCTCATCCATCCCCATGGCAATGATCTCTTTTGGTCCCTGTCTTTTTTCTATATACTGATACAACACTTTATCGAGCAAATCATACTCGGGCAAACTGTCACTGTCCTTTTGCTCCGGCCGCAGTTCGGCAGATGGCGCTTTTCTGATGATATTCGAAGGAATAATTTCTTTGTCGCGGTTGATGTATTCAGCCAATGCATAAACCTGCAGCTTGTAAACATCGCCCAGAACACTCAATCCGCCGGCCATGTCACCATACAACGTCCCATATCCTGTTGCCAGTTCAGATTTATTGGAGGTATTCAGCAATATGTAACCAAATTTATTGGCAATCGCCATCAGCAGATTTCCCCTGCTCCTGCTCTGAATATTTTCTTCGGCCAGGCTAAACGGAAGGTCTTTAAAAACTGGTTTCAGGCTTTTAAGAAAACTATCGTAGACATCTGCAATCGGAATCGTATCATAAGGATTGCCGAGATTGATACTCAGCTTTTCAGCATCGCTCACAGAATGAGAAGTGGAGTATTGTGAAGGCATCAGCACTGCTCTTACATTCTCCGCGCCCAGCGCATCCACAGCTATGGCAAGGGTTACAGCACTATCGATGCCCCCGCTGCTGCCAAGGATCGCTTTGCTGAATCCCATCTTTTTGAAATAATCGGTTATGCCTAACCGTAAGGCCGTATATATCTCCGCAATATTATCACGGGCAGTGAGATAGCTGATCACTTGTCCGGGACTGTTTTGTTTTGACACACGCATGTCTTTGTTGAGCACATGGTCAGACATACCGGTGGATACTTTCGCTCCTTCTGTCTTACCAACCGGAAGATCAACTATGGCAAAATCCTCTTCAAAATATTTCAGCTCGCCGATGATTTTTCCTTCTGCATCCATGGCCAGACTTCCACCGTCAAAAACTATTTCTGTCTGAGAACCCACGGCATTGCAGTATGCCATCGGAAGGCCGTATTTCAGGACATTCGCCCTGATCACTTCTTTTCTGTCGTCGTCGTGATCGTAGTCAAATGGTGATGCCGAAATGTTGAGCATGAAATCAGGTTGCTGATCCATCAGCTCATCCATCGGACAAATGCGATACAGCGGGTTATCGCCCAGGTTCCAGATATCTTCACAAATGGTCAGGGCAATTTTCTTTCCCTTGAATGGAATTACTTTCCAGTCAAAAGCCGGCTCGAAATATCTGTATTCATCAAACACATCGTAGTTGGGCAGACAGGTTTTTTGCACCACTGCTTTTACCGCTCCATCTTCCAGGAACCATGCGGCATTGAAAAGATCTTTTCCTTCCTTATTGGGATTTCTTTGCGGACCGCCAACCACTACGGCTATGCCCACGGCGTGCCTGCTGATCTTTTCTATTGAATCATAACATTGATTGATAAAGTCGTTGAACTCAAGAAAATCCCTCGGCGCATACCCGCAGACAGATAGTTCTGTAAAAATGATTATTTCAGCTCCGCCCCGCTTCGCATTTTCTATCGCATCGATTATCTTGTTTGTGTTGCTTTCAAAATTGCCGATATGGTAATTCTGCTGCGCTAGTGCTATCTTCATAAAACGAAATTAATCATACTATTTATCATCTGTGAAACGTTGGTTCCAATTATGAAAAAAGGTCTTTTTTATACCACGCTGTTACTGGCCCTATGGAGTTGTAGTAACGAAAGCGGTCCAGATGTTTCAGGCATTAAAGTCGATGCCACGATAAACCGGTTCGACAAGGATTTCTTTTCAATGGATACCTCAAAGATCGAGGCCAGTATGGATGCCCTCGAAACACGGTATTCCTATTTTGTAAGAGATTTTGTACAGTTTATCGTGTTGGGCAGTGCGCCTGACAGTGTAGTCAGTCCGGCTGTACGCGCCGGCCAGTACTTTGCAGTTACAAAACCGCTGTACGACAGCATCCGCGGACGTTTCGAAAACCTCTCCGGTCTTACCAAAGATTTCGAAGACGGATTCAAACATGTGAAATATTACTTTCCTGCTTACAAGCTACCAAAGATTGTTACCTATAGCGGCCTGATAGGAGACCCTTCGGTGGGACTTACAAAAGAAACGCTGATCATCGGCCTGCAGATGTTTGCTGGTCGCGATTTCGGTCCCTACAATACCCTGGAGGCACAACAGGTATTTCCCTTGTATATCAGCCGCCGTTTTGAACCGGAATATATTCTGCCCAACAGCTTTCAGAATATCGCGATGGATATCTATCCGCTCAATTTTGAAGGAAAATCCCTGGTGGATCAGATGGTGGAGAAAGGAAAGCAATGGTATCTGCTCGACAAATTCTTACCAAAGGTTCATGATACTCTGAAGACCGGGTACGCGGGCAGGCAGCTTACATGGGTAGAGAATAATGAAGGCGTAGTCTGGAATTTTCTACTGAAGAATACAGATTTATATACTACCGATCAGAATACCGTACAATCATATCTTGGCGAAGCGCCAAAAACAGAGGGGATGCCCGATGATTCACCCGGCAATATCGGCCAGTGGATTGGCTGGCAGATTGTAAAAGCCTTTGCTGAAAAAAATGAAGGTCTCAGCCCCGAGCAGATCATGCAGACTGATGCGAGAAAAATTTTCGAAGGATCAAAATACAAACCGAGATAACTAAGCCACTGCAACAGTGGGTTTCTGACCGAGCTGCTTCATCATCCTGAAATGGGAGGCCACAGAAGCGGTCATGGTAGAATAGGTATTGTATGGGAGGTTGAACTCCTTACAGGTGTCTTCTACAATCTTGCTGATGGCAGGATAATGCACGTGACTGATACGTGGGAAGAGATGGTGTTCTACCTGGTAATTAAGACCGCCTACATACCAGTTGATAAAATGATTTTTCGGTGCGAAGTTGGCGGTAGTCTTTATCTGGTGAATTGCCCACTCGTTTTCTATCACTTTACTTTCCATACCAAGCGCCGCTTCAAATTCGGCATGCTCTACTACGTGCGCCAGCTGAAATACGAGGGCAAGTGCGAGCCCCATGGTGATATGCATACAAGCAAAACCAATGGCCCATGGACCCCATCCCACCAGTGAAACCGGAATGGCGATGTAAAATATGGCGTAGAATACTTTGCTGAGCCAGAAGATAACGTGATCCCTGGTACTCATTTTCTGCAGCGGAGTCGTGAATACTTTCTGCTGAAAATATTTGTTGAAATCCATGAGAAACACCCAGGCAAACGATGAAATGGCGTAGACCAGTACCACGTAAATATGCTGAAAACGGTGCGCCGGTACCCATTTCTGAGTCTGGCACTGACGCATCAGCGGACTTTTCGCGATATCGTCGTCTATACCGTCGACGTTGGTATATGTATGGTGAATGATATTGTGCTTAAACTTCCAGATAAATGCATTGCCTCCAAGCGCGTTGAGTGAGTGACCAAGTAATTCGTTCACCCATTTTTTGCTGGAGTAGCTGCCGTGACAAGCATCGTGCATTACGTTGAAGCCGATGCTGGCGAGTATCAGTCCAAGCAGGCCGCTGAGTGCGATGCCAAGCAATGCCGATACGGGCTGTGTAAGCAAAACGATATAAATAATGATTGCGGAAGGAAATAAAATGGCGGTTTTGGAATAGAGTTTCCAGTTGCCGGTTTTCTTGATGTTGTTTTCTTTAAAATAATTCTCAACGTTTGCCTTGAGGGCAGTATAGAAGACGCTTTTCTTATTATTAAAGGTAACTTTTGACATGAAGACTGATAATTTTTAGGATATTACTGAAGTGCAAAGATACTTAAAATAACCTTCATTAAAGCTTCTCGTGAGGGTCTTACCAATACTATAACAAGCCTACTTTTTGATGTTTTCCCGGGCCATTTCGCGGGCTTTCTGCATGGCAGAAACGTCTTCGAAGGCGTCTTTGGGTACGAGAAAAAATGATCGGGTATCGAAATAAAGGTGAAAAAAATGAGGGCTCTCGACAAAAGAACTGAAAGCGTTCCAGGGCCAGGCTTTGGAGCCGAGTTCGTTGAAAAGCTCTACTCCTTTCTCTTCAAAAGTCATCGAAAACTCGTCCTGAAAGGTGTGTGAACGTTTGTAGATGCTGCTGGGTAAAATTCTCCAGATGGCGAGCATGAGCATAAACCAGAGCAATGAGAATATGAGGAATGACAGTGCCTGTATTTTGTTGAAAGCGAACAGGATGGCCGATGCTATGGCAAAGACATTCACCAGAATAAGCAGTATTCTTATTTCAGGTCTTGAAAGAAAGTGATAGCGTAAAGCCTGGAGTACCTGTTTTTTGTCGTATCTGAATTGTATGGTCATGCAAAAGCTTCTTACTTATTAAACCGCGTTTGCGCAAAGTAAAACACTTTTGTGATTCCAAAACGGCCGGAGTTTATTTTACCGGTCTGCAGGATTTATAACTTTTGCTGGCGGCTTCACCGGGAGTTACAGCGCGGCTGCATGAGGTAAATGCAATGGCAAGAACGAAGATATAAAGGACCGTTTTCATATAGTACATGTTTGTGATGTGTTAAACGCCGGAATAATTGGTTTATTATAAATTTAACTAATATTAACGCTTCGTTTCATGCCTGTAAAAACACAATTCATTCGAAGGTTATTTTGGTTTGTGGACGATTTTATTAATTTAGCCGATTGATAACCCCAAAAAAACACCAATGAAAATTGTAAAACCGATTGCAGCCCTGTTGTTGCTCTGTATGACAACGGCAGTTCTGAGCGCGCAGAGAATCAAGTTACTCGAAGGAAATCTTTCACCACTCAAGTCTGAAAAGACCATTTACACCGAATTTACCTTTGACAATATGAAGGTGGGCAAGTACGACAAGGAAGCGGATTATGTAAGGGACAAGACAGCGGAATACAATAAGAAAGAAGCGGGAAAGGGCGACAAATGGGCGCAGTCATGGGTCGACGATCGCACGGACAGGTTCAAGCCAAAATTCAACGATTTGTTTACAAAGGAGATTGGAATGTCTATCGACAACCACGCCAAGTATACGCTCATCTACAAGACTACTTTTACGGAGCCTGGTTATAACATCGCTATTTCACGCAAGAATGCATCTACGAATGCAGAGGTATGGATAGTAGAAACGCATAACAAGGACAAAGTAATTGCCAAGCTTTCTGTGACAAGAGCAGAGGGACGTATGGCTTTCGGTATGGATTTCGACACCGGTGCACGTCTTGCAGAAGCTTATGCAATTGCAGGAAGAGAAGTCGCAGAATTTATCAAAAAGAATTGGTAGACCGGGTTGCGGTCATGTCGAGCGCAGCCGAGACATCCCCTGCCGATGTGCCCCGCGAAGCTTCAGCGACGCGTGGGCCGGAGTTGGTTCACTGACAGCGGTTGGGGATTTCTCCACTCGCTGCGCTAAATCGAAATGACATAAAAAAATCCGCTTATAGAAATAAGCGGATTTATATTTTAAAACCGTCCGATAGAAAATGAATGTTTAGCTGCAGCCCATGCTATTGCCGCAATTGAGGCATTTGTAGCAGGTGCCGCTTCTGATGGTGATATGTCCGCAGGTATTACAGGCCGGTGCATCACTCTGCATGCTTTTAGCCGCAGCATTCACAGCATCCAGGCTGTTGCCCTCGGCTTTCACCGCAGTCTTGGCAGGCTTTACGGCCGCAGTTGCATCAGCTGGTCGTGATACGGGCGCCAGAATTCTTACATCACTCAGCTCCGGAGTTTTGCTCGCAACGCCTGCTTCGGGGGTATCGTCCCATGCATCCGTCCCTGTATTCATCACCTCTGGTTTATCGAGCACATGCACCAGATCGGTTCTGCCGAGATACTCGTATGCCAGCGCGCGGAAAATAAAGTCGACGATAGATGTAGTTGATTTTATATTCGGATGATCCACCATACCGGCCGGCTCAAACCTGGTAAACACAAATTTTTCTACAAACTCTTCGAGGGGCACACCGTATTGCAAACCGATCGATATCGAAATCGCAAAACAGTTCAGCATGCTTCTCATTGTAGCGCCTTCCTTGGCCATGTCTACAAAGATTTCTCCGATAGTCCCGTCACCGTATTCACCGGTTCTGAGAAACAACGCCTGTCCATTGATCTTCGCTTTCTGCGTAAAGCCGCGTCTCTTCGCCGGAAGTGTTCTTCTTTCGACAATATTGGCCAGCTGGCGTTTTAATTTTGTGTCAGGAGAGGCCTGCACGCGTTTCTGCACTTCTTCCAGCAGCTCATTGATGGTGAGTTTGCCGAGGTCAACGATATTTGATTCCTGTGCCTGCGCTGCCTCGGCTTCTGCTGCTGCGCCTGCTGTATCTTTTTTCTTCTTGTCAGATTTGTTGCTGAGTGGCTGGCTCATCTTTGAACCATCGCGATAAAGGGCATTGGCCTTGAGGCCGAGACGCCAGCTGAGCATATAGCAGTCAGCAATTTCTTCAACTGTCGCCTCATTGGGGAGGTTGATTGTTTTTGAAATCGCTCCGCTCAGGAATGGTTGTGCCGCACCCATCATCCGGATATGACCATTGGCATGGATAAACCGAACGCCTTTCTTGCCGCATTTGTTTGCGCAGTCGAAAACCGGCAGATGCTCGTCTTTCAGCAAAGGAGCGCCTTCGATGGTCATGGTGCCGCAAACAAAATCATTCGCTGCTTCGATTTCCTCATCGGTATAACCCAGTGATTCAAGCAGACTCCATTCAAAGTTGAAATATTGTTCTGGTTTGAAGCCAAGTCTCTGCAGACATGCTTCTCCAAGTGTATAAACGTTGAACACAAAACCGATTTCGAAAGCTGTGGTAACCGCTGCATCGAGCTTTTTGATCTCGTCAGACAGGAATCCTTTTTCGCTGAGGGTCTGATGATTCACATGAGGCGCACCGGCAAATGAACCGCTGCCCACTGCATATTTTACAATGGCGTCCGCATCTTTCTGATTGTATCCCAGGTTTTTCAACGCCTGTGGTACTGACTGATTGATGATTTTGAAATATCCGCCACCGCTGAGTTTTTTGAATTTCACCAGCGCAAAATCAGGCTCAACACCGGTTGTGTCGCAATCCATTACCAGTCCAATGGTGCCGGTTGGAGCGATAACCGTCGTCTGTGCGTTGCGGAATCCATATTTTTCACCCAGCTGCACCGCGTCGTCCCATGCCTTTGTAGCTGCGGTAAGCAGGTAGTCAGGACAGAACTTAGCTTTGATACCCTGTGGTTTCAGGCTTAATTTTTCATACTCGTCAGCGTCATAAGCGGCCAGTCTGTGGTTGCGCATAACGCGGAGCATGTGCTCCTTGTTTTCTTCGTAACGGGCGAATGGTCCGAGAAAGGCAGACATTTCCGCAGAAGTTTTGTAGGCTATGCCGGTCATGATGGCCGTGATGGCGCCTGCGATTCCTCTTGCTTCTTCGCTGTCGTATGGAATGCCGCTGACCATCAGCATCGAGCCGAGGTTCGCATAGCCAAGTCCGAGAGTTCTGTAATCGAATGAAAGCTGCGCCACTTCCTTGCTCGGAAATTGCGCCATGAGTACAGATACTTCAAGGACAACTGTCCAGAGACGGCAGGTATATTCAAAACCTGAAACGTCGAACTGGTTGGTGTCGCCGTCAAAAAACTGACGGAGGTTTACAGAGGCAAGGTTACAGGCCGTGTTGTCGAGAAACATGTACTCTGAACAAGGGTTGGAGGCCCGGATTCGTCCACCTTCGGGGCAGGTATGCCACTCATTTATGGTGGTGTCGTATTGGGTACCCGGGTCTGCACAACGCCACGCTGCATAGGCAATCTTGTTCCACAACTCGCGGGCAGGGATTTTTTTCATCACCCTTCCGTCTGTCCTGGCTTTCAGCTCCCAGTCTTCGTTCTTTTCCAGTTTTTCAAAAAACTCGTGTGGTATTCTTATCGAATTATTGCTGTTTTGTCCGCTCACGGTGCGGTATGCTTCTCCTTCGTAGTCGCTCGCATAGCCGGCAGCGATCAGTGCGCCCACTTTCTTTTCTTCTTCTACTTTCCAATCAATGAAATCAATGATTTCGGGGTGATCCAGATCCAGGCAGACCATTTTGGCGGCGCGGCGGGTTGTACCCCCACTTTTAATGGCGCCGGCTGCGCGATCGCCGATTTTCAGAAAACTCATCAGACCGGAGGAAGTGCCGCCGCCGCTGAGCCTTTCACCTTCTCCGCGGATATTGGAGAAATTGGTTCCGACTCCGGAACCATATTTGAATATTCTTGCTTCTCTTACCCAAAGGTCCATGATGCCACCATCGTTTACCAGGTCATCGGTCACGCTGAGGATAAAGCAGGCATGCGGCTGCGGACGCTCGTATGCGGAAGTTGATTTTTTGAGAATGCCGTCGTTATTGTCAACGAAATAGTGACCCTGCGGCTTGCCTTTGATGCCATAGCTTTCGTGCAGTCCGGTATTGAACCATTGCGGGCTGTTTGGCACACAAGCCTGGTTCAGAATGCTGTAGACAAGCTCTTCGTAGAAAATCTGCGCATCGGTCGCAGAGCTGAAATAGTCATAACGCTCACCCCAGACCCTCCAGCAATTGGCCATTCTTTCGGCTACCTGTTTTACCGAAGTCTCGCGACCAAGGCTGCCATCAGGCTGTGGAACACCCGCCTTGCGGAAGTATTTCTGTGCAAGAATGTCCGTTGCTATCTGACTCCACTGCTTCGGCACCTCAACGTTGTTCATTTCAAAAACGACTTCTCCGCTCGGGTTGCGGATGATAGAAGTGCGGTAGTCGTACTCGAACTGATCGAATACATTTACGTCGTCGCGGGTGAAGCGACGGCTGAACTCCAAGCCTTTAGGTTGCTTTTTGGGTGCCATAACACTGAGGAATTTCTTATGATTATTTAAAACTTGTTAGGTTGTTTCTACGATGAGGAAGACGAAAATATTTTTTGATTTTCATATTCCCACGCCCATAATATTAACAGCGTGTGGAAAAACAAGCTTAACAATTTGGTAATGCAGGCTGGCAGTGTATCCGTGTACTTATAAACAGAAAAACACCTTAAAATGGATAAATATTATTTGGTGGGATTGAATAAAAAAATTAGTATCTGTATATCTGAAATCCCATTCCTGTGAAACATAGCAAACCAGCCAGTTGGGCGAGAATCGTGTCTAACGATCATGGTCAGTTGATAATTTTTCATTCTGTCTCCGGCACCGAAAAATCACGTGCCGGCTGCCCGTAAAATTCCGTTTTTAATAAAGCGTGGTAAAGCGGAAAACTTTATGCATTTTTGCAGTAGTATCAACGAACGATGCCTGATGAAGACCCGTTTGTATCAACAATTACTGGAGCGAAAAAACAAGGGAAGAAAATCCTTTGCCGTACTGATCGACCCCGATAAAGTTGATTCAAAGGCATTGGATCAGCTGACCAGTCTGGCTATCCGGGCATCTGCCGATTACCTGTTTGTAGGTGGCAGCCTGGTGATTTCCAACCATCTCGACGATGTGGTACAGCATATCCGCAAACAGTGCGATATTCCTGTTATTCTCTTCCCTGGCAGTCCCTCCCAGATTTCTAGGGATGCCGACGGTCTACTGTATCTTTCACTCATCTCCGGACGAAATCCTGAATTACTCATAGGCCAGCACGTTATATCTGCTGCTGCCGTTAAAAAAAGCGGTCTCGAAATCCTTTCTACCGGTTATATGGTCATCGACGGTGGTGCTCCTACAACTGTCTCGTACATCAGCAATGCAGCTCCTATTCCGGCCGACAAAAATGAAATTGCTATGTGCACGGCCATGGCCGGCGAAATGCTCGGGATGAAAGTCATATACATGGACGCCGGAAGCGGCGCCAAGAGGCCTATCAGCGAGGCGATGATAGAGAAAGTGTCAGGCGTTATTGAGGCTCCCCTTATTGTTGGAGGAGGAATAACGACACCAGAAAAAGCGTATCTCAACTGTAAGGCGGGGGCCGATGTGATCGTTATCGGAAACGCCATAGAAAAGGATCCATCTCTTATTGGCGAAATGAGCGCGGCCATTCATGCTGTGCCGGTAAAAGCCGGACACTAAACTCTCCGATGCGTCTCAGTATTCTTTCCATATTGATAGCTCTTGCCGGCAGCGGATGCTTCAGCAGGTTTGTAATGTCTGACAGGGAGTTGAGGGAATATTACCGCAACAAATCTGCAAAACCCACCTACTTCACCGTTAGAAACGACTCTGTAAAACTATTCTGCGCCACAGCAGGCAATGATACGCTGCCGCCACTCCTTCTTGTGCATGGCGCTCCGGGTGCCTGGTACGGCAGCAGAAACGTGCTGGACGATACCCTGCTTCAGCAGCACTATCATATCATTGCTGTGGACAGGCTGGGTTATAATATGTCGAGATTCAAAGGAAAAAGAAGAGCTGTCACCAGTATCACCACGCAGGCGGTCGCAATCCACGAAGCATTGCGCCTCAATAAATCCAGGAAAAAAGGAATTGTGATGGGAAGTTCATTCGGTGGACCGATTGCCGCAAAACTTGCCATTATGTATCCAGAAGATTTTTATCATGTGGTCATGCTGGCCGCAGCGATTGATCCAAAAAAGGAAAAATTCTGGTGGTTTCACCGCTACATCGTCCAGGCCCCATTGAAATGGTGTCTTCCGCGATTCATCAACAACGCCACTGACGAAAAGATGAGTCATGTAAAGGAGTTGGAAAAACTGCAACTCGAATGGAGCAATCTCAACATACCGGCCACTGTAGTACAGGGTGGAGCCGATGATATTGTAGACCCCGCCAATCTCGATTTTGCGCGCGAGCAGCTCAAAGGCAAGAAAGCCGATTTTATTTTTCTGCCCACCGTAAAACACATGATCAGATGGGAACGTGCAGATCTTGTAAAAGAAATTCTGCTCACTCATGTGATGAATAGTCCCATGGCCGACGGCACAAAATAATTACTTCAGCGAACTGGTATTGACCCGAGAAGGCGTTTCCTTGCCGCTCACTATGGTTCTTGAGCTAAGGGCAATGGCACGAATGATCTCCGCCATATTTTTCATGTCAAGCGTTTCAAATTCATCACTCGGTTTATGGTAATTTGGTTCGGCGTCCATTTTGGAAGTGGAAATAGTATGCGCCGGAACACCAAGCCTGGCAAGGGTTGCATTGTCTGAACGATAAAAGAGATCAAGTTCGATATAGGGGTCCGGATAAAATTTGAAACCTGTTCCTTCAAGATTTTTTTCAAGAATGGTACCCATATCCGTTTTTTCGTAGCCGGTAATGAAGGCTGAATTTTTACCCCATTTGCTTTCGGTTCCAATCATTTCGATATTGAACATGGCCATTACTTTTGCGGGATCAAACTGGCGCGAGAAATAGGTTGCGCCAAAGCCTCCTGACTCCTCGGCTGTGAAGGCTGCGAACACCAGTGTGCGCTCATTGTCTTTTATGCTGCTGAAATATTTTGCGAGCATCATCACTGCCGTGGTACCGGCTGCATCATCGTTTGCACCATTGTAGATAGAATCGCCATCCACAGGTTTTCCGATACCAAGATGATCGTAGTGGCCGCTAAAAATTACATATTCGTCTTTCTTTGATTTGCCGGGCAGTATGCCAACCACATTTGAAAGTGACTGCGGCTCGGGGATTTCGTGTTTTGCCTCGATGAGGTAGGTGACCGGATCCTCCTGTGTGAGAATAAAAACAACGTTGTATTCCGATTTGATCAGGTTTCTTTTTAATCCGGCGAGTGAACCAAAGTTTTTGGAAAAGGAGGTGTCAACCAGTATCAGCATATTCTTGCCTGCACCTGCCAGCCGGCGTGCTTCTGAGAACAGATTTGCTCCCGCGGCTATCCTGATTTTATTGTAATTGGAAGCTGCATCTACCTTCAGATCCGGTTGTGAGGTCACGACCACAAACTGCTGAGGGGTCAACTGTATGGCGTTAACGGTTGCCGATGCCGAAATCTGTTTCGGTCGCACTATGGAGAATGTCTGTCGGAAGCTGCTGCCGGAAAAAGTCTGCAATCCTGCTGCCTTGAATTCTGCGGCAATAAAATCCGCGGCTTTTTCAATGCCTGGCGTGAAGGGTCTTCGCCCCATCAGCTCATCCGCCGACAAGACTTTTTCTATCCTTGCTACTTCTTTTTCGTTGATGATTTTGTCTAGGTTCTTTTGAGCAGAGGCGGTGCCTGCCAGTAAGAGCAATGCCAGTCCGGGGAGTCTTATCATTCGTTTGTTTATTATTGTTTTGGTGCAGTCATCCCGAGTGAAGCGCAGCGGAACCGAGGGATCCCCTACTGCTGTCAGGCTCAATACCGGCTGGGGATTCCGCCACCCCCTTCGCTTCGCTCTGGGAGTCGGAATGACGGCAGATTAAAGACTCATCATCTCCTTAAACTTCACCGTCTGCCTCCTGCTTACCTCGATTTTCTCACCACCTTTCAGCTCCAGCAGCAATCCGCCATTAAAATATGGCTCAATCTTATCGATCAGGCGAAGGTTGACAATATGTTTGCGGTTTGCGCGGAAAAACGTCTTTTCGTCCAGCCTTTCTTCCAGCGCATTGAGCGATTTAAGGATGAGTGGTTTATTATTCGCGAAAAACACCTTGGCATAGTTGCCAACGCTCTCAAAAAGCCTGATTTCGCTCAGTTTTACAAACCAGCATCTTTCCCCGTCTTTTACAAAAACCTGGTCGTCCTCATGCAGCATCTCGCGGTTGATATTCATTCCGTTTGACGTGCCCTGTTCCTTTTCTTCCTGAATATGCAGTTTCTGAATCGCATCCGCCAGGCGCTTCGGCTCAATCGGTTTCAGCAGGTAATCCAGCGCATTCACCTCAAATGCTTTCAATGCATATTCATCATAAGCTGTTGTAAAAATCACATGCGGCGCTTTGTCGAGCTCGGCAAGCATATCGAAGCCAGTTTTACCCGGCATCTGTATGTCGAGAAAAACAAGATCCGGATTGATCGTTTCTATTTTTTCCAGTCCCTCGTTTGCATTCGCCCCTTCGGCTACCACTTCGATTTCTGGAAAATCGGTCAATAGTTTTTTCAACTCATTTCTTGCCAGACGTTCGTCGTCAATGATAATTGCTCTGATCATGTATGTTGTGTTTAAACTGCCAAAAGAACGGGCAACTCCACTTTCGCTTCCACCATATTTCCATTGATCTCACGGATGCTGAAGTTTGCTTTTTCGCCAAATAAAAGCTGCAGACGATTCTGGGTGCTGGTAAGACCAAAACCATCGGCGTTATAGGCGCCATTGAGATAACCGGTGTTTTGCACCACCAGTTCGTGGTGGTTGTCCTTGAAATCTGAGATAATCTTCACCGTTCCGCCGCTGACCTGTTTGCTGATGCCATGCTTGATTGCATTCTCCACCAGTGTCTGCAACATCATCGGAGGTACGGGCTGGTCAAGCGTATCCTCATCCACCTCGTATTCGATTTTCAGCCTGTCTTCAAAACGTATATGTTCCAGCGCAAGATAATCTTTCACAATATTCAACTCTCTTTCAAACGGTACGGTCTCGGACTTTTCTGCCTGCATACTACTTCTCAGAATGTTGCTGAGTTCGGTGATAGCAGTTCTTGCCCGTCCTGGATTTTCATCTATCAAAGCTCTTACGCTATTCAGGGCATTAAAAATGAAATGTGGATTAATATGAGATTTGATAGTCTTAAGTTCCAGCTCTTTTACAAGCGCCTCGAGTTTGAGGGTATCTACCTGTTGCCGCCTGTTTTTTTCAATATAGTGATAGATATAATAAATGCAGTTCCAGATAAACAGGTAAACGAAAGAGTCAAATGCAAATGTGAGCGTAAGCTTCGTAAGATCATTCCATCCTTTGGGCGCAGTTCTCAGCAAATCAAAATACTGGAGCAAAAATGCCTCGGAGACTCCAACAATTATAGCAAAAAGTATGGTTATAAAAATAAATCCAAATATTTGTTGTTTCACTGGTTTTATCAAAATATTTGACCAGTGAATCACCGACCTCATCACATGAGAAAGAAAAAACCCAAGCCCCAGATAAACCAACAGACGATAGCCGAACATTTCGTCAAACCGATCGTATGTATATGCGAAAAAAGTGTTTGTAAGGATAAACATACCCCAGCCAAATAACTGGTAGAGCCAATAAGTCGGAACCCTTTTGAGGATACTCATAAATACAAAGCTATAATTAAACCTGCCCCCTAATATAAGCATTTGTATGAATGGTGAAATACCTGCAAAAATGGCTGTATCTTTACGGCTTATAATTCGGCTATGCATATTAACCCGGGACCACTGTTGACTACGATCAACTCACCTGATGATCTGAAAAAAGTCAGCAAAGAACAACTTCACCAGGTTGCGGATGAATTACGACAATATATCATCGATACAGTAAGCGTTCACGGTGGTCATTTCGCTGCAAGTCTTGGCGTGGTGGAATTGTCTGTTGCCCTTCATTATGTTTACAATACGCCGGACGACCAGCTGGTCTGGGACGTGGGCCATCAGGCATACGGACATAAAATACTCACCGGCAGAAGAGACAATTTTGCCAGCAACCGCAAATACAACGGACTCAGCGGTTTTCCAAAAAGAAGCGAAAGCAAATACGATAGTTTTGGCGTTGGTCACTCTTCCACTTCCATTTCAGCTGCACTCGGAATGGCCATGGCAGCGAGATACAAGGGAGAAGACAGAAAATCTGTTGCCATCATAGGTGATGGCGCCATGACAGCGGGACTGGCATTCGAAGGCATGAATCATGCAGGGGTAACCGATGCCGATATGCTCATTATTCTGAATGACAACTGCATGAGCATCGACCCGAATGTGGGTGCCCTGAAAGAATATCTCACAGACATCACCACTTCCCAGACTTATAACAAATTCAAAGACGATATCTGGAAAGCACTCGGAAAACTGCCAGTGGGCAAGAACTTTTCCAGGGAGATGGCAAGCAAACTGGAACACAGCATAAAAGGCTTTATTTCAAAAAGCAGCAACCTGTTCGAAGCCATGAAACTCAGGTACTTCGGACCAATTGATGGCCATAACCTGACAAAACTGGTAGATACTTTGCAGGATCTCAAAAAGATCCCTGGACCCAAACTGCTTCATATCGTGACAGTTAAGGGTAAAGGATATGCGCTGGCTGAAAAAGACCAAACAAAATGGCATGCACCCGGACTTTTCGACAAGATTACCGGAGAAATCTATAAGAAAAAATTTGAACTGCCACAGCCGCCCAAATACCAGGATGTATTTGGACATACACTCATAGAGCTCGCAGAAAAAAACAAAACGATTGTTGGTATCACTCCGGCAATGCCGAGCGGTTCTTCGCTCAAATTTATGATGGATAAGATGCCGGACAGGGCATTTGACGTAGGTATATGCGAACAACACGCTGTTACGCTGAGCGCCGGTATGGCGACCCAGGGATTGCGCGTGTTCTGCAATATCTATTCATCGTTTATGCAGCGTGCGTACGATCAGGTCGTACATGATGCAGCGATACAAAATCTGCCGGTTGTATTTTGTCTCGACCGTGCCGGCCTTGTAGGCGAAGATGGTCCAACACACCATGGCGCATACGATATACCATACATGCGATGCATACCCAACATGATTGTGAGCTCCCCGATGAATGAGTCTGAACTCAGAAACCTGATGTACACGGCACAACTAGAGACCACTACCAGTCCTTTTGTGATCCGTTACCCAAGAGGTGAAGGAGTAATGCCTGAATGGCGGACAGAAATGAAGGAAATAAAAATCGGTACGGGAAGAAAAATAAAAGATGGCCAGGACATTGCGGTTCTGACAATAGGCCATCCCGGAAATTTTGCGGCGTCGGCCATCCGGGCTTTGAAAAGCGATGGACTGAACCCGGCTCACTACGACATGCGTTTTGTAAAGCCGATCGACGAAGCAATGCTCCACGAAGTTTTTTCTAAATACAACAAGATCCTCACTGTTGAAGATGGTACCATTGTAGGCGGCTTCGGCAGCGCAGTGGCAGAGTTCATGGTTGCCAACAATTATCACGCAGACATCAGGATGCTGGGCATCCCCGACGAAATCGTAGAGCACGGCACACTGCGCGAATTACACCGCGAATGCGGCTACGATGCTGAAGGAATCGCCGATGCGGTGCGACAGATGGTGAATACATTACAATTACAACCGTAACATGAGAAAAATTTTTCGCCTGATAATGGTCGCAGCCTTTGTCGCTGCAGCTGGCTGCGGAATGATCAAAGGAAAATCTGCTCTTGAATTCAACGACAAGCTGGCAAGTTGCTCAGACAGCCTTTTCACAAAAGGAAAACGGATGGGCACCGAAATCGGCAATGCGATGAAGACGCACGATTTTACAGCCGTGACTGCAATGACCAATGACCTCAAGCAGTATATTGACAAACAACTGATCGAGATTGAGAAACTGGAAAACGTCGGCGGTTCCGATCGCCTGAAAGAGGCTATGCTGCAGTTTCTGAATTTTGAAAAGGATCTGGTGGGTAAGGCAGTCATGCCCTTCACCAAAATGAACAGCAGCACTCCCCCTGAAGAAATACAAACTGCCGTCACCACACTGATGGCTAAATCTTCCGAAGAAAACAAATACCTCGAAAAAGTAAAGACGGCCCAGAGAGAGTATGCTCAGAAGAATGGCTTTGTGATACGTGAAGCTACCGTTCCTCCACCGGCTCAATAAAAGTTAATATTTTCCAAAGAAGAATTAAAGGGGCTGTATCAGGTTATGGAAATCTGTTGAACCCGTGTTTCACTGGCAAGCCCGCCACGTATGAAACAAACCTTCACCCGAACAAACCTGCTGTTTCTTATCTGCATTTTTGTTGTAACCCTGTTGAGATCATCAGCCTCAGAGTCTGCGCCCGCAACGGGAAACCGGTCCACATATGAAACGACACTCAGAGCAAATGCGATCCTTGCAAAATCTTACGCCAGACAAAAAGGACTTGATACCAGCGTTTGTTTTTTGATCGACATGCGGATCGATGCCGGTAAAAACAGATTTTTTGTATTTGATTTTTCTTCAGGAAAAACGATGAGACAGGGACTGGTCACACATGGTCGCTGTAATCAGAACTGGCTCAGCGGAAGGCGGTATGGAAATGAAGTGGGCTGCGGATGCACATCCCTTGGCAGGTACAAGGTTGGCAAATCTTATTATGGAAGGTTTGGACTGGCTTATAAACTGCATGGACTCGACAGTACAAATAGCAATGCATATAAAAGATATGTGGTATTGCATTCCATGGAATGCGTGCCTGAAAAAGAAGTTGATCCAATGCCCATCTGCCAGAGCGACGGATGCCCGACCGTGTCAGGGGGATTTCTCAAAGAGATTTCAACGCTGATCAACAAGGCCGGGCGTCCCGTATTGCTATGGATTTACGAATGATTAAGAATCGAGCGTGCCCATGGCACCGGATTCATAACGCTGGATAGCATCCTGTACTTCTTCAAAACTATTCATTACAAATGGGCCGTAGCTGACCATTTTTTCTTTGATGGGCGTTCCGCCAAAAACAATCAGGTCAGCATCTTTGACTGCTGTAAACACCAGTTGGTCGCCATCAATTGCAAAGTCGGCAAGGTCACCGGTTTCTATCGTTTCGTTCAGCACCTTCAGACTGCCTTCGAGTACATACAGGGCAGCAGTGTCTGCCGGTTCAACAGGAATTGTCAGCAGTTTCCCTGCTTTCAGTTTTATGTGATAAAAAAACATCGGCGTTTGTGTGACTACCGGAGATTTCTTTTCATCAAGACTGCCGATCAGTACTTTGATCTGAGAACCATCATTTTCAGTAACAGGAAACCCTGATCCCTGGTAATGCCTGAATGTAGGGTCGAGTTTTTTCTTATCAGCGGGCAGGTTTATCCATACCTGGAGAAGTTGAATCGTGCCGCCATCTTTGACCATGGATTCCGATGGACCCTCCGAGTGCATCAAACCGGTTCCAGATGACATCCAGTTAATATCACCGCCTTTGGCCACTACATCGTTTCCTTTGCTGTCGCGGTGAAAAAACGAGCCATCGAGCAGGTAGGTCACAACTTCAAACCCCGCGTGTGGATGGGGTGGTATCCGGTTGTTTTCACCTGGTTTGAGCAGGGCCGGTTTCATATGGTGGATCAGGAGAAAGGGGTCTATCTGCCTGATGTTACGGGTTGGTAATACGTTCTTGATTTTGTAAGCGCCGACCATCTCATTTGTGGCCGTTTCTTTGTGCGCCAATGTCCGGGTTGTCATAATTAATATTTTTCAGTGTTTAAACACCAATATGCGTACCGGAATTGGGTCTCTGTCATTTCGACCGAGCGCAGCGAGCGGAGAAATCCCCAGCCGGCCGAAGTGGAGTCATCACTATTTATAGCAGGGGATTTCTCCACCCGTTCCTCTTCGAGGAGGGAGTCGAAATGACAGCCGTCAGGTGTTTTCCGTCGGCCCAAACCCCGGAAAAGGAATATCCTCCTCCCTGTTCTCATTGTATTCAATGATAAAATTATTCCGCCCTTCACCCATAAGAATGGTCATGTACTTCATCTGTACCAGTTCCAAAAGAGAAAGAAAAAGAAAAATTGCGTGGATGCGATTTTCGCAGCTCTCGAAGAGGCTTTCGAAAGCCATTGTTTTTTCGTCCTGCACACGTTTCAGCATGTACTCCCTGCTGCCCTCCATGGTGAAATTATAACGCACAACTGTGTGAACAGGCTGATTGTTCCGATCATAAACACGCTGCATTACTTTTTCAAACGACTTCATCAGTTTGAAAAGCGTGATATTCTGTATCTCAGTGCCTTCGCCGGCTTCTTCGCCTACCGCCGACAGGTCTTTTTGCAGATTGCCGCGTTTCACCATCAGCATGCGCATTGCCTCCATTTCAGCCATGTGCACAGCCGCTTCCTTATACCTTTTGTATTCCAGGATCTTATCGATAAGCTCCTGCCGCGGATCTATCTCGTTGCCCTGGGCATCGATTTCTTTGCGTGGCAAAAGCATCTTCGCCTTGATGCGCATCAGCGTTGAAATAAAGAGTATGAACTCACTGGAGAGCTCTATGTTCAGTTTTTCCTGCGTATGAATAAAGTCGAGAAAATCGTTGATGATTTTGGTGATGGGAATATTATAGATATCGAGTTCATCCCTTTCAATAAAAAACAAAAGGAGGTCGAACGGACCTTCGAACTGAGCAATTTTTATCTGGTAGGATGGTGCACTCATTAAATCTTTTTTACGCAAAAAAACGATGTCCCAACCGAAGCCGGGACATCGCAAATATATGAAAACTGAATTAGAACCTTGCTGCAAAACCTACTCCCAGCAATGAACGCCACCGCTCCGAGTTCATAATTCCATAACCATTCGTTAACCCCGTTGAACAGGCTAACGACTAATTTACCAAAGTTTGAAAACCTAGCCCCAGATATACAATTTCGCCAAAAAAAGTAGAATTAGCAATGAGAAAACCATTCACCATTCCAGCATTCTTGTTGCCTGCCTATTTCCCTTCACTAGATGGCATGCGAGCCCTGTCCATTACACTTGTTCTTTTTGCGCACTTAAGCAATCCATTCAAGGTAAGTACCGCTATCCGAAATTCGATCGTGCATTTAGGAGTATTGGGCGTCCAGGTATTTTTCGTTATCAGTGGATTTTTGATAACTACATTATTATTAAAAGAAAAAGTACTCAAAGCCGATATTTCTCTAAAAGATTTCTACTTTCGACGCCTCCTGAGAATAATGCCGGTGGCTTTTCTGTACTTATTGTGCATCGCTGTTCTGAATGCCTTTTTCCATTTAAATATACCATTGAGATGTTTTGTTGGGGCAACATTTTTCGTGGCGAACCTTGCATATTTTCAAGGCAGCTGGTACACAGCTCACTATTGGTCCTTATCCATCGAAGAACAGTATTATCTGGTGTTCCCTCTGCTACTTAAAAGATTTACCCGAAAAATTCATCTGTTTCTTGTTTTTGCCATTCTCATCATAATCGGTCTTCGCACATGGGCTTACTCATTTACATTTCCCGACTCTGCTTTGATGAGGACGATTGGTTTTCTAATTTATCAAAGCGACGGCGTGCTGATAGGCTCTTTAATGGCCGTTCTCTGTTTTAAGAGGAAATTGCCTTTGAAATTTCTCGAACGGAATGGCGTATATATAAGTATTGTCCTTCCCATATGTATCTGGCTATTTCATTCCGGGATTATCGGCTATGATTCAGTGAACCCTGCGATCAGTTGTGTGCTTATCGCTCTATTTATTCTGTGTTGTATGATTTGCAGGCATTCTATGCTGTATAGCCTCCTCAATCATAAATATACTATTTGGCTTGGAAGACTTTCTTTTAGTATTTACATCTGGCAACAGTTATTTACGAGTACTGACGGCAAATTTGGACCTTTCACGAAATTGCCGTTGAACCTGCTGCTGTTGGCGGTCACAAGCTATTGCTCCTATTTCTTTTTTGAAAAAAGGTTTTTGCTTTTGAAGGAAAAGTTTTCCCGGCCAGGGTCTCCAAAACCTGAAATTGTCAATCGGGATTTGCTATTGCCCAAATAGTGGCTAAGGATATTGAATCCGATGTTTTGCTGCAATGAGTGAAGAAGGAGCAAAAAAAACGATGTCCCAACCGAAGCAGGGACATCGCAAATATATGAAAACTGAATTAGAATTTTGCTGCAAAACCTACTCCCAGCAATGAACGCAACTGAGTAGCGGCTGAGGTATTTGTTGGTCCGAACTGGCGCACATCATCATCATAAATAAGGTCAAAATTATAAGTGACATTCAACCACTTATTGACCTTCATGTTGACAACATTTGTCCAGAACACATCTACGTTTTTAGCGCGGCTTTTCTTTGGCTGAAATGTTTCGCCCGGGCGATCAGTCTTCAGATAATTGCTGTAAAGATCAAGTCTGCTCTTGTAGTAAACATTCTTTATAATCTCCTTATTGAAATTGACAGATGCAAATGCACCAAATTCAAATTTCACCTTTCTCTGTGCATCTACACCATAAAGATTTGCAAGTGGTTTTTCCACTCCAGGAGAAACAGAATCGGGAATAATACCACCCTGGTATTTATAAGAATATGGGGCATTGGAAACAATGATCCATCTAGCAGAAAAAGGAGAAACGAAGATGCTGAAATAATTGGTCGGCTTCCAGGTGATACCAGGCGCAATGGTTACATACGCAGGTGCAAACAGCCCGGAAATTCTTCTCCGGTTGCCCTTCTGACCGAGATAATCGTAGTCGAATCCGTCGGTGAACTGTGACCTGAAATTTGCAATCCAGGAAAGATCAAACTTTTTATTCAAGGCATATCCATAGCGGCTGAGAAAGTCTATCCTGTCGTCCGTTTTACGAACACCAAGAGAAGTTGTATTCACAAGCGCATAGCTCAGGTCGAGGCTATTGTCCCAGCTATATCTTCCCCTTTTATGATTTGCGAAAAGATTAAGAAAGGCATTTGTAGAAAAAGAAAATTTTTCTGCACCTGCAGCCCAGTTACGGCTACCGCCCTGAGCGAGATTGAGTGAAAAAAGTCCGCCCTTCCTCCAGCCGTCTTTGATCGTGTCAGCTGGTGCCCCACCACGCTCAGCAGTTTTCTGCATTTCCCGTACAGCTCCATCCTGAGCGAAAGCGGCCGTTAAAGAAAATGACAAAAGGGTAATTAGGAAGATTTTTCTCATATCCGTGTTAGTATTTGGTTAGATAAAGTGGCCCCGGTGCCTATCGAAAGGCAGGCAAATATAGCTAAATAATCAAAATAAACAGGGGGTTAAACGGGTCTGTTTCTCAGTGAATCCCTGATCTCAGTCAGCAATACATCCGTCGATGAAGGACCTGGGGTCGGTGCCTCAATTTCTTTCTTTTTCATCCTGTTAATACCCTTCACCACAATGAAGAGGGCGAATGCGACAATGATAAACTTGATGACTGCGCTGAGAAACTTTCCAATAGCCATTGGCCCGAGCATCATAGCCTGCCAGCCACCCGATGGCATCAGTGGATTGAGAAGCGGCATGATGATGTCATCTACAATTGAAGAAACTACAGTGCCGAAAGCTGCACCGAGAACAACTCCGATTGCAAGATCGATAAAGTTGCCCTTGATGGCGAAATCCCTGAATTCTTTGATGAAGCCCATGATTTTTGTTTTATGATGTAAGAAAAAATCATTTGTCCTGAAGCGTTGGGTATTTCATCTCAAGTTCAACAAGCACATCCCTCAACTTTTTTGCAACCAGGTATTCTTTGTACCAGTTTTGATCCGCCGGCACGATTGTCCATTCAGGATGATGACATTCTGCAAAGCATTCCTCATACATTTTACGGTAATCATTCCAATATTGCGCTTCTTTCTGATCATTTTTATTGTGCTTCCAATGCTTGGTCGGGTCCTCCAAACGTTCTTTGAGTCGGCTCTCCTGTTCTTCCTGTGAGATATGCAGATAAAATTTTAAGATGCTTGTATTATTATGCGATTGCAAAAGCGATTCAAAATCATTGATGGCTTTCATTCTTTTTATTGCCGTTTCATCATCGCACCATTTGTGAACACGCGTGATGATAATATCCTCGTAATGTGAACGGTTAAAAATCTTTATCATTCCTTTCTCAGGGGTGTGTTTGTGTATCCGCCACAAAAAATCGTGAGAAAGTTCTTCTTCTGTCGGTGCTTTGTAAGACCTGACGGAAACTCCCTGCGGATTCATTTTCCCGAATACATTGCGGATAAGTCCGTCTTTTCCACTCGCATCCATTCCTTGTAACACTACCAGCACCGAGTGCCCGTGCTCTGCATACAGCAGGTTCTGCAATGCATTCAATTCTTCCACCAGGCTTTCCGTCTTGGTCTTATACTCTTTTTTATCCAGCTCTTTTGGCGCTCGTGTGTCAATTTCTGCCAGTCGGAGTTTTCCCATGATTATTGTTTGTCTGAAGATATACTTTTGCATTCATGTCAGAAAAAAGTAAATGGCTCAACTGGATCATTTTTATCGGCTTATCATTTGTATGGGGTAGTTCTTTTATTCTCATGAAACTCGGCCTCTATGCCGCCGATGGCTCTGTAGTTTTGTCTGCCACTCAGGTCGCTGCGCTTCGCATATTCAGCGGAGGAGCAGTCCTGTTGCCATTTTTCATAAGTTCTGTCAGAAAAATCCCGAAAGACAAATGGGGCATTATCATACTATCCGGATTGCTTGGCAGTTTTATTCCCGCGTTTCTTTTTTGTATAGCAGAAACCAGGATCGACAGTGCACTGGCAGGCACGCTCAATTCGCTGACTCCTTCATTTGTAATCATTACCGGCATCTTACTTTTTAAGACAAAAACTTCTGCTCAGAAAATTATCGGTGTCCTGATTTCTCTTGCCGGCTGCTTCATGCTGCTCTTTACAAAAGAGACAAAGGCGAGTGATAACAACTGGTATGCCGGTTTCATCCTCATCGCCACCGTTATGTATGGGGCGAACGTAAACATGGTAAAGCAAAAACTGAATAACGTCGGTTCACTCAATATCGCAACTTTCGCATTTGTTGTGCTGACCATTCCCTCGTTGATCATTCTATTCCTCAGCGGATACTTCAGTCTGCCATTGTCGCAATACGAATACCTGAGAGCAACAGGAGCAAGTGCACTCCTTGGGATAGGAGGCACTGCTGTTGCTTCAATACTTTTTTATGTGCTGGTAAAACGCGCCGGTGCGCTCTTTGGAAGCATGGTAACCTACGGCATTCCGTTTGTAGCCATACTTTGGGGAATCCTTTACGGCGAAAATATCGGATGGCTCGAAATCATCAGCCTCGCCATCATTCTCACCGGTGTATTTATCGTAAACAAAAATTTTAAACCGCCATTATCTCCTTCTCCTTCTGGACCAGATGCTTCTCGATAAGGGTAATGTATTTGTCAGTCAACGCCTGCATGTCTTTTTCTGCGTCTTTCACGGCGTCTTCGCTCAGACCATCTTTCTGAAGCTTTTTTATCTGTTCAATCGAATCGCGGCGTATGCTGCGAACCGCTACTTTAGTCTGTTCGCCTTCGCCATTGGCTCTTTTTACCAGCTCGCGTCTGCGCTCCTCTGTCAAAGGAGGCAGAAACAAACGGATATTCATGCCGTCATTTTGCGGAGTGATGCCAATATTTGATGCCATGATGGCCTTTTCTATCGGCTGCAGCATGTTCTTTTCCCATGGCTGAATAGAAAGCGTTCTGGCGTCGAGTACAGAGATATTTCCTATCTGCCCGATGGGTGTTGGATTGCCATAGTAGTCAACTACAATACCGTCAAGCATATTTGGATTTGCCTTTCCTGCGCGAACCTTCACCAGTTCAGACTCCAGATGGGCAATGGCCTTCTTCATCGAATCTTCAGAATTCGGAATAATATTTTCTATTGTATCAGACATAAGCGTTTATTTGGGTTGCAAAAATAGTAAATCCGTCAATTAAAAACCCCTTCTCTCTTCCGTGCCTCCCCAGAAAATGGGTGGCATCGGCTTTTTAAGCAGATTATTATAGTAGAAAAGGTATGCTTCATTGCGCGAGTGAATCGCCTTTGCACCACCCCATCCATGGCGTTCGCCGGGATAAACCATGAATTCAAAATGCTTATTGAGCATTTCAAGTTTATTGACCAGCTGAATGCTGTTTTGCATGTGCACATTGTCGTCGCTCGAACCATGCACAATCCTCAGCAAGCCCTTATACTTGTTTGCATAAGTCATCGGTGAAGTGTTCTTGTAGCCTTCGGGATTGTCCTGTGGCTTATCCATAAATCTTTCTGTGTAATGCGTATCATACAGACTCCAGTCGGTCACCGAATAATTCGCAATGCCGTGTGTAAAGGTGCCCGCTCCATAGGTAAGCGCCATACATGTCATATACCCGCCAAAACTTCCGCCCGTCATAGCCACAGCTGTGGTATCTACAAAGGATTTCTCACGAAGCCATTTTGCGCAGGTGATATAATCCTCTGTTTCCCATTTGCCCAGCTGACGATGAATAAAATTCATTCCTTTCTTACCAAAATGTCCGCTGCTTCTGTTGTCCATTGCCACCTGTATCATCCCCTCCTTCGCCCACCATTGTGAAGCGAGCGCCGACCTGGGATAAGCATCGTACACGGTACCTGCATTCGGTCCGCCATAGATACTGATCAGTACAGGATATTTTTTTGCAGGATCAAAATCGATCGGATAGGTAATGGTCATTGGCAACTCAAATAATCCGTCTGAAGACTTCACCCTTACGATCTCTGTTTTTGCCAGCTTATACTTATCGAAGTCAGCACCTTTGCTATCACCGAGTTCTCTGATGATTTTTCCCTTGGCATCAACCAGCGCCATCTTCGACGGAGTGGTGATATTTGAATATGTGCTGATAAAATATTTCCCGCCTGGCGAAAGCCTGACATTGTGGGTAAATTCGCCGAAAGTCAGACGGGTAAGGCCTTTGCCATTCAGTCCGGTTTTGTACAGGTCCCACCGCGCGCTGTTTTCCTTTCTCGCCGTGAAATAAACAAGTTTTGCTTTCTCGTCGATCTTCAGAACATTTCCTACGGTGTATTCTCCTTCGGTGATCTGGTTCAGCAGCTTGCCGGTTGCATCATAGTAATACATATGCATCCAACCAGTTTTATCGCTTTTGAGGATATACGATCTTCCATCCGGTAAAAACTCGATTCTGTCGTTATCATCAAGATCTATCCAGGTAGTTTGCTTTTCGTCATAGACTTCTTTTTTGACTCCGGAGCCAGGTTCGATTTCAAAAATTTTCAGATTGTTCTGATCACGGTTCATCCACTGTACCCAGAATTTCCCTGAAGGTGTCCAGATTGGAGTTCCGAAGTATTGATCGTCTTTCGGGTTAAAATCTGCCCACACAGTTTTTGAAGTGGCCATATCAACGAGGCCGACTTTTACCTCCGGATTCTTATCGCCTGCTTTCGGATAGCGTGTTTTTTCGTTGAATCCATGCTGTCCCTCATTATTATAAATATAAAAGAGCGGAACCTCTGTATCATCAAATCTCATAAAGCCTAGTTGTTTGCCATCGGGACTCCACCAGAATGCGCGGTACCGGCTTGCCCTTCCAAGAATTTCTTCGAAATACACCCATGAGGCATAGCCGTTGAGAATCAGTTCAGAGCCATCAGTGGTATGTTGTGTTTCTTTTCCGCTTGCAATCTCCTGCGTAAAAAGGTTATTGTTTCTGGTAAAGGCCACCCTGCTTCCATCCGGAGAGAGAACGGGATTGACTTCTTTGTCGGCTGTTGTGGTAAGTTGTCTGG
>JACMLD010000320.1 GCA_014379785.1 Chitinophagaceae bacterium | reverse complement strand
GTCGCGACGTAGTGTCATCAGAAATCAGGGATGAAAGCGGATGGCAACACAGCCTGAATATCCACCTATCGAGAAGTGGTTTATACGACCAGCTCCCGGAAGGCCTGTTTTTCCAGCCTGCCAGCCGCGCCAGAAGTTCAGTTGCCGACCTCGCAAGTGACTACAAACAAAACAAGAAAAAGGAATCTGAGATCAGGCGATTTTTTCTGCCCTTTGAAAATGACTTTTTCCTGCAGCGCGTGCAGATCGAAGAAGAGGAGACCGCTTTGCTGGAAGGTTTGCAATCAGGAATACTAAATGAATATTTCATAAAGTTCTGGAACCTGCCCGATGCAGTTCCGAGATCATTACTGGCTCCGCTGATCCTGCTGCTCCCATACGCTTATAAGATTGCTGGAGACATAAGACTGACTGAACAAAGTCTGGCTCAGATCCTGAAAGAGAAGGTAAAAATTAGGGCTGGACAAACAGGAGTGGAACAGGCAGATGCTGTCAACTCGCTGGTGATGGGTGAAGCAAGACTCGGACTGGACATGATTTGCGGACAAGAATTTTTCGAAGATGCGCCTTTGTTCAGCATTGAAATAGGGCCCTTAAAAAATTCCAGGATTCAGGATTACCTGCCAAAAAACAACAGATACCTGCTGATAGAAACATTCAAAAGATTTTTTGTGCCGGCAGGAGTGGAAACCACCGTGAATATTCTGGTGAGCAAAGAAAAGCAACAAATAAAACTCTCGAAAGGAGAAGAAGCGGTACTTGGATTTTCCAGCTACCTGTAAAAAAAGAACCAACAAGCCACGATGGAAAAAGTGATAACCAATGAGCTTACAAAGTTTCTGATAATAATCGGGGCGGCGGTGCTTGCATTGACAGTGCTGATGTCGAGAATGATCAGCAAGGTCAAAGAATTGTACAAACCATATCGCAAACAGACCATCATTTATCTGATCATTGCACTGCTGTTTTTCGCAATCATCGCGCTGGCTGCCAGTCCATCGATCATTTCCACGCCATCGTCGGCACTGATCGCATTCCAGGCATATTTTCTTCTACTGGGTTCTGCTCATCTGTATTTCATGCGCGAAAATCTGAAATGGTCGGGAAATCCAAAAGTGTTTTACCTGGAGCTCATATACACATTGCTCATCGGATGTATCGGAAGCATTGCATTTGTATTTGTCTATCGCCAGTTTAATGAAAATGGACTTGAATATGCGATGATTGGCAGCATTCTATTGTTTGTGGTGCCTCTGCTTTTCTTCCAGACTTTCCGGCAGGCAATATCCATTCCACCAAAGGTGCTGAAAGAATGGTATTACCCCATTAACCAGGAAATTGAAGAGCCCGAGGATAGCAAACTCAGGAATCTCCGGGTAATCAGTTTCGAATTCAGGAAGCATGCAAACGATCCGGAAATAACCAATTTCAGGGCGAAGGCCCCTGCGGATATGGAATTTGGTCAACTGTTCTATTACTTTATAAACGATTACAACGAAAGAGATCCTCACAGCAAAGTCCAATACACCAATAGCCAGGGGGAAGCATATGGTTGGATATTTTACAAAAAGCCAAAGTGGAACAATTTTCTTACACAATACATAGACGCCGATAAAACGATTAATACAAACAGGATCAAAGAAAACGAAGTCATCATCTGCATGCGGTCAGTGCAGTAAAATTTTTTTATGCAAGACAATCATTACTTACCGGTGAACTGGACTGATGGGATGAAGATCAATAAGACTCATTTCATTGCACAGGATAATGCACATGTTTTTCAACTCGCACAGAACACAAGTTGCCTGCTCAACGAGCTCAACTACGGCTTATTGCCCTTACGCGAAGGCGGCAACGGTCTAAAAATCGTAATCAGTTCAGACAATCAGAAAAAACTGCAGGTTCGCATACAGAAATGCCGTGCCATTACCGCCGGAGGATACTATATAGAAATCAATGACGATACCGCATTGCCGGGAAACAATCTTACCACGCCGGTTGTCAGTCTGCCAATGACATTGAGGGAATTGAAAAGCAAATCAAATGAATTTTATATAGTTCTTACCATCAATCCGTTTGAGAGGGTACCATTCGGAACCATTCAGTCACCGGAAACTCCGCCAAGGATTCCATTCACCGTTCCTCTTTTATCAGTAGACCTGGTACCAGTCGGAGAGGTTACAAAAAACATCATCGGTCGCTACCAGCTTCCCGTTGGAAAGATGATGATAGAGGATCAGCGCGTGATGCTGGAAGAGGATTATATTCCGCCATGCACCTCATTGAGCAGCCACTCTGAGTTGCTCGACATTCATGCAGGACTGGAACAGTTCTACAGTAAAATGGAAGTATATGCGCTGCAGATCATCCAGAAAATTGTACAGAAAAAGCAGACGAATGATCTTTCTGTTATTGTTCAGAAACTCTGTGAAAATATTTCTTTTTTTACATCCGGGCAGCTCACTGAAATGAAATCGTTCGGGGTGATACAGCCTGCTGTGTATTCCGTAACCAGGATTGCATCCCTGGCGAGGATGATGAAAAATACAATGGACTGCTTCATTGGCAGCGGAAAAGAAGAACTGGTCAATTACCTGACGGAATGGAGCAATATCAAACAGGGCGAACTCGAAGGAGCCATTACCGCGCTTTCCAACCACCAGTATGATCACATCGACATCAATGACTCTATCAGTAAGGTATCCGTATTTACAAAACTCATTTCAAAATTATTCTACCAGTTGTCGAGACTCGAATACATCGGCAAGCGGAAGGAAGCCGGCATTTTCGTAAAGGAAGAAGTGCTGAAACAGGAGAGTACACCACAGAAGAGAAGAAGCTTTCTCGCCGATTAAAATAAAAATTAAACTTCTTAATAATGCAACAGGTATTAAATATTCAGGACAGGACACAGGCATTTTTGAAGTTCCTGATCTTTTTCGTTATCACCACTTTGATAGTTATTGGAGCCATTTTCTACAATTACCGTTTGCCGTCAAAAGAGAATGCGCGGCTGAAGCAGGAAGTAGAAACAAACAGACTGCAGGAATCCAATCAGGAAAAATTTCTGACAGAGATGCAACTTGCAGTGATATTGCTGGATTCGATCAAAGCCGATATTCCAAATGTGGAGCAGATATCGTCGCAATTCAAAACCAAAGCAGATTTGCTTGATAAACTGAAGGATGGCTCTGGTCCAACTTATACAAAGATCAACAGTGTGACGCTTCAGAAGCTGATGGAACTTTACGATGCAAAAAGAAGCGGCATCGATTTAAGAAAAAAGGTAAAAGACCTGGAGGTGGCGGCAGCAGAAGGTTTAAGATACAAGGATGAGGCAGACAGATTAAGAAATACTCAATTTACAAACTAGTTGCAGACTTATATGTTCAGAAGGCAACTATTCATTGCCGTTATATTATTCTGTTTTTCCGCTGCCAGTTCACAGTCAAAAAAAGCTGCACAGCAACCTGGCATCTTTGACGATCTTCCTTTCAATGATTTTACAGAAAACTCTATTCTAGCTCCGGGAGAGGATGCCGGAGAAAAAGTAAGATCAAATGTATTCGCCCGTGTAGTGCTGAATAAAAAAACCTGCTGGCAGGGAGAAGCACTACTGGCTACCTTTCACCTATACTCTTCACTCAAAAGCACTTCTTCAATCACAAAAAGACCATACGTATCGGACTTTTTTTCCACCGATCTGAAATACAGCAATGAGGTCGCAAGATATAAGAAAGAGAGTGGGAGAAGCTACCGCGACTTCATTCTTCAGCGAGAGCAGTTGATCGCGTTGCAGAATGGCTCCCTGCCAATCGATCCGATCATTGTTGATTGCAAAGTGACTTACAATGATGAAAACGGAAAGAAACAATTCTATTCCGGCGAAGTTGTCAGTGACTCAGCGGTTGTGCGCGTGAAGCCATTACCCGATCCAGGAACAAACAGCTCTTTTGGAGGCTCAGTTGGACAATTTGCTGTGTCCGCATCACTGAATTCTGATTCCATCAACGCCGGTCAAAATGCGGTGCTGACAATTGAATTCACAGGTGCGGGCAATTTTGGGGATCTTAAAGTGCCCGAAATACGCTGGCCAGCTGGATTTGAAGGATTTCATTCAACCGTGACAAGAGAAATACAGACTGACAGCTTTCCTACATCGGGCAAGTTATTGTTTTCTATACCATTTGTTGCCGCTCAGCAGGGAGCATTTTCTATACAGCCGGTGAGCGTTGTATTTTTTGATCCCGAAAATGGCCGTTATGATACAGCGATAAGTAAAGTGATAAATGTGTTTGTTGCGCCCGGTTCGGGCCAACCCGCCGATACTGCTGTTGTTCCTGGCAAAACCAAAGCAAAATTCCCATGGCTGCCCGTGTTGGGTGGACTCATAGTGGTGATGGCATTGGGTGCGGCATATGTGCTGCGGAAGAAAAAGCCGCCGGTAACAGCAGGACAAAAGATTTCCGAACCTGCGATCATTGAGCAGGTCCTGCCTGAAATTGACGCGACAGAAAAGCTGAAGGGGCTTGAGCAGGTTGATCATAAAAAAGTGTTTGCGACAGAACTGAAAGCCACCGTCAGTGGGTTTATAAAGGCGAGGACAGGCCTGACTGATGCCACAGATGAAG
>JACMLD010000319.1 GCA_014379785.1 Chitinophagaceae bacterium | reverse complement strand
GAGCACAAAAAGTTTTCCTGGGCCGTCCATGGCGACCGTACGCAAAAACAGTTTTTATCGATACCGAAATGGGAGCGCATATTGTCCCGGCCGGGTGGGACAACTGGCGAAATCCTGAGAATGAAAAAACAGTTTTGTATGCAGAGTACAACAGCACCGGTGCCGGTGGACAAAAGGACCAGCGGGTAAAATGGAGCAGACAGTTGACTGAGAAACAGCGTCGCATCTATACTATAAAAAATGTGCTGAAATTTGATCCATCCCTGTAGTGGCATTCTTATGTATATTCATGGCAGGCACAAACTATAAAACATGAATCCAATTAAAACAGCGCTCACCTCTTTTGGAATGTCGGGATGGGTATTTCATGCACCTTTTCTGCAGGCAGACAAGAATTTTGAATTTTATGCAGTCTGGGAAAGGAGTAAAAAACTTGCGGCAAAAAGATATCCGTCTGTAAAGTCTTTCGATACTTACGAAGAAATGCTGGCGGACCCGGCCATCGAACTGGTGGTGGTGAATACACCGAACTATACGCATTACGAATTTGCAAAGAAAGCTTTGCTGGCGGGGAAAAACATCATTGTTGAAAAACCTTTTACAGTTAATTCTGCAGAAGGAGAAGAGCTGATTCGTATCGCAGCAGAAAAAAACCTCATGCTATCGGTCTACCATAACCGAAGATTTGACAGCGACTACAAAACCGTAAAAAAAGTAGTGGAATCGGGCGCACTGGGGAAAATTGTGGAAGCAGAAATACATTATGACCGTTTCAAAGACGAACTGAGTCCAAAGGTGCACAAAGAAACTCCAGGGCCCGGTACGGGTGCTTTATACGACCTCGGGTCACATCTGGTGGATCAGGCGCTTCAGCTGTTTGGTCAGCCCGACGCTGTGTTTGCAGACATAGATTCTCTGCGCCCAATTTCTAAGGTGGATGACTATTTTGAACTGCTCATGTATTATCCAGGCAGCCGGGTTCGACTCAAAGCGAGCTACCAGGTGAGGGAAGCATTGCCGGGTTATGCCATTCATGGTTCCAAAGGATCCTTTATAAAACCAAAAACCGATGTTCAGGAAACCATGCTGCAGGCGGAATTGACACCGGATGCAGACAACTGGGGAATAGAGCCTGAATCCGAACGGGGCCTGTTACATACCGAAAAAGGTGGTCAGATTTTACGCGAATACATTCCTTCCGAGCGTGGGCAATATGGTGATTATTATAAAGGCATTGCAGGTGCCATCAGAAAAAAATCGCAGCCACCAGTGAGCGCACAAGATGGATTAAACGTGGTGAAAATAATTGAAGCGGCTTTCAGAAGCAGCAAAGAGAAAAAAGTCATTCATCTCTAGAGTGAATAACAATGAAGGCACTTTCCTGTATCACACCAGGCAAATTTGAATACATATCGTTGAAGAGTCCCTTGCCAGCAGAGGGTCAGGCAATCATACGTCTGTCACGCATTGGGGTATGCGGCACCGACCTGCACGCATATGAAGGAAAAACTGGCTATCAAACATGTGATAAATGGCGCTTCAGAAGATACAGCATCCAGAGTGCTGACCATTACTGCCGGTGATAATCCCACCGCTGTTTTTGATGCAACGGGAAATCTGAATGCCATCAACAATGCGTTCAGGTTTTTGGCGCATGGTGGCAGATATGTTTTGGTGGGATTGCAAAAACAGGATATCAGTTTTAGTCATCGCGAATTTCATAAGCGGGAAGCAACGCTGATGAGTAGCCGCAACGCCACGCGTGCTGATTTTGAGCATGTGATAGATTCCATGAAAAAAGGTCTTGTTGATCCGGCTTCATTTATTACACACGATGTAAAATTTGACCAGGTTGCCACAGAGTTCGCCTCCTGGCTTGAACCTGCGAATGCTGTGGTAAAAGCAATGATTCACTTTGATTAAGAAAATGTTCATGAAGAAAATAATTCTCTTCGTAAAGGTTTGTCTGCTTGTTTCAGTGGTTTACGCGCAATCGTCTGTATCTGCAGTCTGGTCGCCCGATAACGGTAATGGTACATATAAAAATCCGGTGATACACGCAGATTATTCTGACCCGGATGCCATCCGTGTCAATGATGACTTTTATATGGTGTCGTCAAGTTTTAACCAGGCACCTGG
>JACMLD010000318.1 GCA_014379785.1 Chitinophagaceae bacterium | reverse complement strand
GGTCGGTTCCTGGTAATGCTGGGGAAAGAAAAGCGCGAGAATTAAAACAACGATCATGGTGATCTTGATCAGCATGAGTACATTCTGGGTCTTGGAACTCAATCGCAGTCCCGCCAGGTTGACTCCATAAAAAAGTACGATGGCCACCATTGCGATCAGTGCCTTCACCATATCACTGGGTGGCACGTCGAACAGTATCTGCGAAATATATTCACTGCCAATGAGCGCGACGCCTGAGAGCGAAGCGGCGTTTGAGATCAGGATGATGCAATTGATGGCGAAGGCGATGGAGGGATGGTAGCATTCTGCAAAGATTTTATAGTACCCACCTGTGACGGGAAATCTTGACCCGATTTCTGCATAGGTCAGCGCACCGCAAAGCGCGATAATTCCTCCGGCAATCCATGCCCCGAAGTACACTGCGGGAGTAATAGAGGCATTGGCAGAATCGGCGGCAGTACGGAATATACCCATTCCGATCACCAGTCCGATCACGATCATGGTGAGGTCAAAAAGCTTCAGTTTCGGTTTGTTGCTTGCCATGGAATGAAGATAACGAATAATACCTTTTACCTTTGGCGTCAACATTCATGATGCTATGAAATTTATTGCGGGACTGCTGCTCTCTTCACTGTTTGTTCAGGTTTGTTATTCGCAGGAAACGGAAACCGATACGGCAAAGCTTCTGGAACCTGTTATCATAAGAGCTTTTGAACAGAACCGGTCGGCAGCGCTTTCGACGGCAACAGTTAGGGTGCTGGCGGTAAATTCGGATAAGTTCCACAACAATACTTCATTGGTGTCGGCCTTTAATACGGTAGCAGGGGTAAGAATGGAAGAAAGATCGCCTGGTAGCTACCGGATAAATATCAGGGGAAGTTCATTGCGTTCACCCTTTGGCGTTAGAAACGTAAAGGTGTATTATAATGGTATACCGGTCACTGACCCGGGTGGCAATACCTATTTCAATCAGTTTGCTTTAAACAATTTTCATTCAATCGAGATCAATAAGGGGACCGCTTCCAGTTTGTATGGTGCAGGTACCGGCGGACTGATACTTGTCAACAGCATTGAAAAGTCTAAACCAGGATTCGATCTCTATTATAACACCGGAAGTTTTAGCCTTCATAATTTATTGGGAACGGTCCGGTTTGGAAACGATGATTTATCATCACGCGTCAGTTATGCGCACAATGAAACCGATGGCTACAGAGTCCAAACGCAGATGCGTCGTGATAATTTTTCCTGGGTTACACAAGCGCGCCTCAACCAGAAGCATAGTCTGACTGCATCGCTTCTTTTTACGGATATGTATTATCAGACGCCGGGAGCATTGACTGCTGCCGAGTTTGCGGCGGACCCGAAGCGGGCAAGGCCGGCCGGTGGTGGGTTTCCATCAGCCGTGAATGCAAAGGCGGCAATATTTCAAAAGAATTTGCTTGCAGGTTTTACTAGCAGGTATCAGATCGACAGCTTTTTTAGCAATACCACCACACTGTATGGTGCCTTTGCACAGATAAAAAATTCCGCTATCAGAAATTTCGAAAGAAGAAATGAACCGCATTTCGGTGGGCGGACAGTATTTACTTACAAACGAAAAATCGAGCAACTCGAGTGGCAGTTTGTCGCAGGGTCAGAATTTCAACAGGGATATTTCAATACGATGGTGTCCAACAACCGCAATGGTCAGCCTGATACTATGCAGACCAACGATGATGTGAGCAATAGAAATCTGGGTGTGTTTTTGCAGGCCGACCTGATTGTAAGAGAAAAACTGAGTATAAGCATCGGCGCGGGAGTAAACAGTTCTTCCGTTTCGTTTGCGCGTCTGAATCGCTATCCTGTACTCACACAGAAAAGAACTTACCGTAACGAGCTGGCTCCCCGGATTGCAGTGCTTCGAAGGTTTGAGAATGGGTTTTCAGCGAGGGCCACGGTGGCCAAAGGCTATTCGCCACCAACAGTAGCAGAGATACTTCCTTCTACGGGAGTTATCAGTACCGATCTTGAAGCTGAACAAGGCTGGAATTATGAGTTGATGTTTCGTCAGGAATTGCTGGGAAGAAAACTATCTATCGAGTTAACAGGTTTTTATTTCAGGTTGAATGATGCGCTTGTGCAGCGCCGCGATCTTTCAGGAGCTGATTTTTTTGTGAATGCTGGCAATGTTAATCAGAAGGGCGCGGAGATGACCGTGCAGTACGTGCACATAGCGCGGCGATTGAGCCGGCTGGATTACTATCTTTTGCGTGCCGATTATACCTATAATCATTTCAGGTATGGCAGTTTTGTAAAGGGCGTGGACAATTTCTCCGGTAGAATGGTGCCCTCTGTGCCGACCGGGACTCTTTCAGTTTCTGCAGATGTGATGATGAAAGCAGGATTTTATCTGAATGCAAACTATTACGCGGCCACAAAGATTTTTTTAAACGATGCAAATACTGCTTTTGCGGGGGCGTATCATCTGCTGGGCGGCCGCATTGGATGGAAGAAAACATCCAAGAAATGGAGGCCCGGAATTTTTGCCGGTGCCGACAATCTCCTCGATGAAAACTATAGCCTGGGCAATGACATCAACGCCGCCGGCAATCGGTTTTTCAATGCAGCTCCCGGCCGGAACTGGTTTGCGGGGTTGAGTTTGGGGAGGAATTGAGAATGAGAGAGGATGTGGAGGAATGTGGGGGAATGTGGTGCGCTTCGCGCAATGTGGGAGAATGTGGCTCGCTTTGCTCGCGTATGCATTGTAGGCGTGCTCGCTGTCATTTCGACTCCCATCGCGAAGCGATGTGGGTGGAGAAATGTCCGGCCGGTAATACGAGTCTGAGGATGGCAGGGGATTTCTCCACTCGCTGCGCTCGGTCGAAATGACGGCAGCGCGAGCAAAGCGCACCACATTCCCCCACATTCATCACATTCCCTCCCATTCTTCACATTTTTCTTTTTACTTTCGCGGCGATTATGGTTCTGCGGCCTCAGGTCGCAGATGAAAAGGGAAACCGGTGAAAGTCCGGTACTATCCCCGTAGCTGTAAAAAGCATGGCCACCAGCCACCAGTTCAATTTTCAACGCCACTTTTTTATATGGGAAGGCTATTGAAACTGGGCTTTAAGTCAGAAGACCTGCCAAAATCAAATTAATCCATTTTGCTTTCGGGTGAAAAGCATGGAATGTAAAAGCCCAGTGCATTTATATTTCTTAGCAATTGTCAGCAATGACAGTATCATTCTCGGAAGCAGTCACAAAAAATATTTTCTGAATGAAAAAGAAAAGTTTGATTGTGGCTGCGCTGATAACCAGCAGCCAGCTATTCTCGCAGGAAAAAGACAGCCTCGTAACATCTCTCGGCGAAGTAACCGTTACCGCCACAAAATTTCCCACAAAACAAAATCAGACAGGGAAAGTAGTCACCGTAATCAACCGCGACCAGCTGGAAAAAAATGCAGGCCGCACCATTTCTGAAATCCTTAATCAGCAGGCAGGTATCTCCATCAACGGAGGCAACAACCCCCTCGGCAGCAACCAGACCATCTACCTCCGTGGCGGCAATGCAGGCAATACACTAATTCTGGTAGACGGTATCCCAGCCTATGACGCCTCCGGCATCAGCGGCGAATTTGATATCAACCATTTCAATCCAGATCAGGTCGAAAGAATTGAAATTCTGAAAGGCGCGCAATCGACAGCATACGGCAGCGACGCACAGGCAGGTGTCATCAATATCATCACCAGAAAAAAACAGGGAAACAAACCCGTTTACCTGAATGCAAATTTGTCTGCAGGAAGCTATGCCACCTGGAAAGGCGGATTCGATTTCGGAGTAGGCACCGACGAGACGAGGTTTAACCTCATGTATACAAAGACAAAATCAAACGGTTTCTCATCGGCCAACGATTCGGTCGGCAACAAAGGATTTGACAAAGAAAGTTTCGATCAGGATCTTTTTCGCGCAAACTTCTCCAGTAATGTGACAAAGCAACTGCTCGTGAGGACATTCATTCAATTCGACGACTACAAAGCGGGCCTGGACCAGGGCGCATTCAACGATGAGAAAGATTATACCGTGAAGAGCGAAAATCTGCAGATCGGGGCAGGTGCCACATACTCTTTAAAACATGGTGCATTATACTTCAACTACAACTATAACACGATCAACAGGCAGTATATAGACGACTCGGCACAACGCGGTTCTTCATTTTCCTATTATTCCGACGGCAGATACAAAGGCGTTTCACGCTTTGCTGAACTCTATGGCAATTATAGCTTTGGAAAATATGTAGAAATACTGGCGGGCGGCGACTGGCGCGATGGAAAGACAGATCAAACCTACACGTCTGTCAGTTCTTTTGGTCCATACGAAAGTCCGGCGCTCGGAGATGACAGCGCAAACACGCACCAGGTAAGCGCTTTCGCATCCCTTATTTTAAAAAATCTTGGTGGGTTTGGTACCGAAATCGGGGGGCGATACAACCATCATTCAGTTTATAAAAACAATTTCACCTATACCATCAACCCTTACTTTCTGATAGGAGAAAGATTTAAAGTATTCGCTTCCGTATCGTCAGCATTCAAAGCACCCGGACTCTACTACCTGTTTTCTCCTTATGGCAACAAATCGCTGAAGCCGGAAGAAAGCACAGGTTATGAGGGCGGATTACAGTACAGTAGCAAGAGAATCGAAGCTCGTGTGGTCTATTTTAACCGGACGATCAAAAATGTTATCATCTTTAAATCGTTGTCGGCCGCACCATACGGCGTTTACGAAAACGCGGACAAACAACAAGACAATGGCGTAGAACTGGAGCTGAAAGTAAAACCCGTCGCGGGTCTGACTATTGAAGCAAACTATACTTTTGTAGATGGAGAAATCACGACAAGTTCCGCAAATACAGGTAAGGATACTACATTTTTCAACCTGTTCCGTCGTCCTAAACACAGCATCAACGCTATTGTAGGATATCAGTACCAAAGACTTTTTGCAAGTATCGGTGTCCGTTATGTTTCCAAACGAGATGATGTTTTTTATAACAGCAACACTTTTGGCAACGAACAAACGAAACTGGCAGCATATCAAACCATCAACTTTTTCGCATCCTACAAAGCAGCAAAATGGATCAGGCTGTTTGCAGATCTGAAAAATATTACAAACGAAAAGTATTTTGATCAGTACGGATTCAACACACGTCGTTTTAACGCGACTGCAGGAGTGAATTTGTATTTCTAATCATTAAAAAGTTTTTATGAAATTTTCAAAACAAACCTGGATAGCCCTCGCATTTATTATAGTGATTGCAGCACTCAGGCTCACGCTTAATCTGACAGGTGAATACCACGACCTGTCAAATTTTTCAGGCATTGGCGCCATGGCAATTTTTGGTGGAGCTTATTTTAAAAATCAGGGAAAGGCATTTGCCTTCCCTGTTCTTGCTCTTCTAATAACAGACCTTATTCTTGCACAAACCATCTACAAACCTTACAGCAATGGATTTCTTTATGGTGGATGGTATTGGGTATATGGTTCCTTTATACTGATGGTAGTTGTGGGACGTTTTCTAAAAAACCGAATCACACTTGTCAATATTGTGGTATCGGTCATCGTCGTGACGATGATACATTGGCTGGTTACAAACTTCGGTGTATGGATTGGCGGGGGCACAGATGTGGTAACAGGCCAGAAATTCACAAGAGACATCGCTGGTTTCTGGCGGTGCCTTTATCTTGCTATTCCCTTTGAAAGAAATTTCATTGCGGGCACCATGGCATATAGCGCCATCATGTTTGGGGGAATGGAACTGGTGAAATCAAAAGCAGCGGCAAAGGCAGTTCCGTCATCTGAGTAATGCCAGAGGCGTATTACCAGACTTAAGAATACTTGTATCGGGTAGATTTTTTGGCTTAAATTTGCGATTCTGAAAAATCCACCGGCCTCGTAGTACAATGGATAGTATAAGGGTTTCCGAAGCCCCAGATACAGGTTCGATTCCTGTCGAGGCCACACATAAATTTTACATTTTTCATTCATCTAAGACCCTCTTTGAGGGTTTTTTTGTTTAATGTAAATATGTTAATTATTTCGTTTAATGCTTAAGAAATCCGGATTTAGGCATTGCTGCGGATGAGTATACTTTTTATCTTGCCGTCATGGTAACCCTAGCTCAATTACAATTGATTGCCAAACCAACTAGAGCACAAAAGCTTTTTACGTACCTGAAAAATAAGAATACAGGTGGTAGTAACAATGCAAAGGGAAACAGATTTGAGACATATTTCATAGCCTTTAAGATAGCTACATACTGGGAAGAAGATCCTGACCAAACTCTGTTTACTGCGCAGGAATTGTGCTTTGTCGATGATCTGGTTGTCCGACTGCTGAATCAACCGCCAGAGTATTATCAAATCAAAGATGTAAAAAGTATTTCCTGGAAAGGAGGGACCCATCCCTTGGAACATGATTTTAAATGCCAACTAAACCTGTATAAAAAGCAAACTAAGCCTCGGATGTTCCTAGTAGTGTCTAGTCAAACACTGGCTAAACGCTTGCGCAAGGAAGCTTCCTTAACACTCAGGAGTTCCGTAAACATACTTCATTTTCCCGCTGCTGATTCAATCAACCGGCTTCTTCAAATAAACCAGCATTTCCGTAAATGTATTGAAGGTTTGTGCGCCTTAACCAATCCTAGGATCGATAAGCTAGAGATGATAGCTGCGACGATCATCGGTTTCTGGCAAAGTAGCGGATCATCAAATATTCCTCTTCGCCTGATCCGGGATCACTGTTTATTAAGTTCTCCACATTACTTCAAGGGCGGGGCTAATTACCTTTCCGGCCCGCTGGACGCGTTGCTAAATTCAATAATTGGCCTTACATTTACCATCAGCAACGGAACATTACAATGGGCGTATAATGGAACAGATGCCGGGACGCTTTCGTTCAAAATCGGGTCTGCAGAATTTGTCCAATTTGAAAACGATATCTTACAGTTTCCCGCGGGAGTTTCCTTTGCAACTATTGAGCATCTTCTTACATAAATTATGGCTAGACAATATTCAAATTTTGCCACTCCTGAAGTTATCAGCTTACTTGATACACTCGCTGACGAACACACAGATGTACCTGCCTATAAAGACGCTCTCTATCTAATCGGGACTTCCCTCGGCCAATCCCTGCTCACATCCATCCAGAACCGCGACAGAATCATGCTCGTGTCAACTGTAGAAGACACTGACCATCTAGGCAAGGGTATCCTCGACCGGCTGGAAAGCGCGGGTAAGACCGTCTTTTTGACAGTTTTTTGGAACAAGCGAGCAAGCTTCGGAAAAGATTTTAGTGTAGCACCGATAATTAAGGAATTTCATGAAAAGGGAGATCGACACAATGCTACACTTATCATCCTCAAATCCATTATTTCCAGCTCCTGCGTTATTCGCACTAATCTAACCCGCGTATTTGAAGAGACAACTCCTTCAGCTACATTTATCGTTGCACCGGTTTTAATGAAGGGGTCGCGCCAAAGTCTTGAAGCAGAATTCGACCGGAGCATCAGCAGCCGATTTAATTATGTATATTTTGCTGAAGATGATGAAAGGACTATTGATGGCATAGTGATTCCCGGAGTCGGTGGCGATATCTATAAGAGGCTGGGGTTCGGCGACCAAGACGGAAAAAATAAATTCACTCCCGCATTGGTTAAAAAGCGCCGGCTTTCTCAACAAATTGTTTAACTGCTTTTCTCCCCCCAATTTTTCGTGCCAAATCATGCAACATAACGGCCTATTCGGTGCACCCCGGCTCAATAAATGGCACTGAACTCGGAAGAGAGGCATCCCATTGAACTGTTTCAGAAAATGGGCTTGTGTGATAAGGACGGCAACCTGCTGCCAGAGGTGGCCGCCTCATTAAAAACCGTTCCGCAGGGCGCTGCAACAACTGTATGGTGTGCCACAAGTTCATTGCTCAACGACATAGGTGGCGTCTATTGTGAAGATGCGAACATTTCACTCTTGGCTCATGAAGAAAGCATGTCAGCAGGTGTAAAATCCTATTCTCTGGATGCAGAAAAGGCTAAAAGGCTTTGGTTGCTGAGCGAAGAAATGACGGGAATCCAATTCAATACTATTTAAACTTGCGAAACCTACTTTTGTTTACCTAGACCTTCTCGGGATATTTATAAAGTGTATTATGGAATACAGCGCCAAATATATTACGGAGGACATAAAGCTCTCCTGCTATGAAGATAAGTTTTTTAAGTCCGACATCATGTTTGACCAACACATGCTGATATGGTTTATATCTTTTGCTTTTAAAAAGCATTTTGGCGACGCTCCAACCGAGCTTCTGGCAAGGCAGAACGCCTAGCGACTATTTTAGCTATTGGGTTGTGCAGGATCATTTGCTTTTTCAAAACGCCCACTTTTTGTATGAATAAATACCCGGAGGAACACACCTTTTATTTCTGATACATCAGCAGGATCATAGGGCCATTCTGCAGACAAACGCACAGTGTTGCTGACCCGCGCGGGGAAAGTTCTTTCGTTGAGTTTTTTTACCGCAACCAATCGCAGAGCGTGATCATGAATCTCCTCAACGTTACCCCAGACCAGCACACTTTTCCAGTTTGCCATGTTCTCCATTTCATCAACCT
>JACMLD010000317.1 GCA_014379785.1 Chitinophagaceae bacterium | reverse complement strand
GGTATAAATATCGCTCAGCAATCCTGCCTTCGCGAGCGGAAGGAGGCCGAGCTGTATGGCTGTTGCAAAACAACCCGGATTAGCAATGTGTTTTGCGGTGCGGATTTTGTCGCGGTTCAATTCGGGCAACCCGTACACAAAATTATTTTCGTTTACAGATGGCCGTGAGTCACCGATATCGAGACGATAGTCCTGCGAAAGGTCTATGATGTGAATATGTGGCGCAAGCTTGTTTTCTTTCAGAAATTTTGCAGCATCCCCATGACCTACGCAAAGAAAGAGAACGTCAATTTCATCTGTGAGATCGCTGCTGAAGGCAATGTCTGTCTCGCCAAGCAGGTCGGGGTGAACTTTACTCAGGGGGTTGCCGGCGTTGCTTTTACTGTTGACGAAAGCAATCTCTACTGATGGATGATTGATGAGCAGGCGCAGGAGTTCGCCGCCGGTATAACCTGCGCCGCCGATGATGCCTGCTTTTATCTTTCCTTTCATAGTCCTGCTTTTTTATGATGCGTTGCCGTGGTCGGCTGCGTCTTTCACCTGGTGGTATATCATGGTCTGGTTACCGAAAATCTTTGTAAAGCCGCGTACGTCTTCTCCTGTCCATCCGTTGTTCATTTCTCCGTACTTGCCAAATTTGCTACTCATCAGATCATATTTTGATTCGATGCCGGTTACGGTGAAACGGTATGGGTGGAGCTGAACGAATGTATGCCCGGTTACATTCTCCTGGCTCTTCACCAGAAATGCTTCGATATCGCGCATTACAGGATCAAGTATTTGTCCTTCGTGCATCCAGTTGCCATAAAACTGAGCGAGCTGATCTTTCCAACCGAGCTGCCATTTTGTGAGCACATGTTTTTCGAGGGCGTGGTGAGCTTTCAGAATGATCATGGGAGCTGCTGCTTCAAAACCAACACGTCCCTTGATGCCGATGATGGTGTCACCGATATGGATGTCTCTTCCGATGCCATATGGACCGGCGATGGATTGCAGGTAGCGGATGGCATCTGTAGGGTGATCAAATTTCTGATCATCGATTGCGGCGATTTCTCCGTGGTCGAAGCTGATTTTTATTTCTCTTGGTTCTGTTGAGGTAACCTGTGTCGGCCATGCTTCTTCCGGAAGCATGCCATGGCTGTTGAGTGTTTCCTTTCCGCCAACGCTTGTACCCCAGAGGCCTTTATTGATCGAGTAGGCAGCCTTTGCAAAGTTCATTTCTACCCCTTTCTCTTTCAGGTATTCGATTTCGGCTTCGCGACTTAGTTTCAGATCTCTGATTGGCGTTATGATTTCAACGCCGGGGATCATGATATTGAAGATCATGTCGAACCTTACCTGGTCGTTGCCCGCACCCGTGCTGCCATGTGCCACCGCATCTGCGTTTAGTTTTTCAACATGATCAGAAATATGCAGTGCCTGGCTGAGTCTTTCGGCACTCACGCTGAGTGGGTAGGTATTGTTTTTCAGACAGTTTCCGAAGATCAGATATTTGATGATGCTATTGTAGTAGCTTTTTACTGCATCAACGGAGGTGTGGGATTTGACACCGAGTTTGTGTGCGTGATCTGCAATTTTTTCAAGGTCTTCTTCGCTGAAGCCACCGGTGTTGACGACTACTGAGTGTACTTCAAACCCTTTGTCTTCTCCGAGGTATTTGGCACAAAATGTAGTATCCAGACCGCCGCTGAAACCCAGGACGACTTTTTTTGCATGACTCATTTCTGTTCGTTGAATATTGGTTAGAAATTGAATAGAAACTGCAGCAATGATTTTGGTCTTGCTGTTTTCACATCGGCAGCGGTGATGTCTTTTTTGGACAGCCATTTCAACAGGCGGCTTTGTTTCACCTTCATGAAACGCTCGTACAATTTTGAATGGGTTTTGAAGTCCGCTGCTGTTTCCTGTGGCTCATAGTGATCTTTGGGATCATACAGCATTGCGGTACACATACAGTTCTTACGTTCTTTACTCATCAGGATGTCATAGTTCACGCAGCTTTTACATCCGGCCCAGAAGGCTTCATCCTGTGTGAGTTCTGAATAGGTTACGGGCTCGTAGCCTAGCTCAGAGTTTATTTTCATCACGGCAAGTCCTGTGGTAAGTCCAAATATTTTCGCTTCAGGATATTGTTCCCTGCTGAGTTCGAATATTCTTTTTTTGATGCCTTTGGCAACACCGCTTTTTCTAAACTGAGGTGATACGATGAGTCCGCTGTTGGCAACATATTCTCCATGGCTCCATGTCTCGATGTAGCAAAATCCAACCCACTCACCCCATGGGGTAACCGCAATTACTGCTTTCTTTTCATCGATTTTTTTCTCGATGTAATCGGGAGAACGTTTTGCGATTCCGGTTCCCCTTGCCATGGCCGAAGAAGCCATTTCATCAGTAATTATGGTAGAGTATTTTTTGTCATCAGGTGTAGCGACCCTGATCACGATTTGTTGATTGTCCACTTATAATGCTTATAAATTTGAACGGATAACCAATCCTTTGGTTAAATATGAAGCCGGGGATTATTTCACTGATAGGGGCCAAGGTTAGCGGCTCGTCCTATCAGCACCCACGTCGCGGTCGAGGGAGGAAGCTGAAACAACTTTCAGTAGAAAATACTGCAGGAGTAAGGGGTGCAATATGTGTTGTTTGATTTATCAACTTCTGTCTTAAATTATTTGAATCACAAAAATATCATTTTTGCAGATATATGGTAGTTTTATTTTATTAAGAGTTTGTTATGATATAAAACCTGTATGAGTTCGAAATCCACAAAATTGACTTGACCTGATATAGTTTTCGTTGTAGTTTTGGGCATGGCCCGCACAACCT
>JACMLD010000316.1 GCA_014379785.1 Chitinophagaceae bacterium | reverse complement strand
TTCTCGTGTATGTAACGGATATGATCCCAGAGCAACTGTTTATTTGTAAAGTCTATATGAACGGGATTGCTGCAATTTTGCCAGAGCTGATATTTTTCAATGCGCTTCATACTGTGGCCGGCCATTTCGAAACGGGTAAGCATCCATTCTTTTCTGATATCGGGCTCAGTGGCCATCAGCGCGAATAGTTTTTTGGAAATGTCTTTTTTTAATGCGCGGACAGTGACTGAAAAATTGATATTCGAACGTGTCTTGGTGAGCAGGTGAAGGTGGTTGCTCATCAGGCACCATGCGTATACCACAAGCCCCTTTGATTCTATAAAACTATTGAGAGATTCCACAACAGCCTGTTTGTAAGCGGGTCTCACAAACAGCCCGATCCAGTCTGTCACATTAAATGTTACATAATAGCAGGCGCTGTTATTCTGTGAAGATTTTTTTTCTGCCATAAGCGATCCGTTTAGACTATTCGTTTATAACAATCCTGAGCTTCGCGTAGTTTAGCATTATTTTCTTTTCCCCGTTTAATTCAAATTTAACGGTTGCAACCGGGTTATGCGCACTTCCTTCAAGTTTTAATACCTCTCCAAACCCAAACTTCTGATGTTCTACGCGATGCCCTTCTTTGAGCGTAGCCATATCGCTGGCCTGGAAGTCTGCAGAGGGTTTATGCTCCACCACTTTATTTTGCTGCGGTACGATATAGGCCGGTGTCGTCTCTTTTTTTGTGGGTGATGGCGGCGGGCCATAGCGTTTCTCGGTTTGCCTGCTGTTGTTGAAACCACCTCCGTTCATTCTTTCGAAAGCAGAGTTCGCACCAAATCCAAAGCTGCTCTGGTTTCTGGCGCCACCTCCTGCAAAACTCCTGTCGAGGTACTGGTCCGGAATTTCTTCTATAAACCGGCTCGGCTCATTTTGTACCAGGTTGCCAAACCGATAGCGTGTGTTTGCATATGTTATCCAGAGTTTTCGCTTGGCCCTCGTGATCACCACATAAAAAAGTCGTCTTTCTTCTTCCAGTTCTTCGCGTGTATTGATGCTCATCGCATTGGGGAAGAGCATTTCTTCAAGACCAGCTGCAAATACACAGCCAAACTCAAGTCCCTTGGCAGCGTGGATAGTCATCAATTTAACAGTATCGGCATTGGGATCTTTTTCGTCAGCGTCCGTGAGCAGTGTAATCTGTTGCAGATAGCTGCCGAGCCGTTTGTCTACCAGTTCTCCATCTTCATTATCCGGACTTTCTGTCCACTCTTTTATACTGTTCAGGAGTTCCTGAATGTTCTCGTAGCGTGCCACACCTTCTGTGCTCTTATCATTGAAAAGTTCTTTTACGATATTGGTCTGCTTGCCTACGTGGAACGCCACTTCATATGCATTCTTTGTTTCAAGCATACTCGAAAAGCTTTTTATCATCAACACAAAATTGTCGATTGATTCAAGCGTGCCTGCCTTATAACCAAATTCGCGGGCGCGCACCAGCACGTCCCACATAGAGATATTGTTTTCATTGGCGGCGAGTATGGCGCGATCCACCGATGTCTTTCCTATCCCCCTTGCAGGAAAGTTGATGATTCTTTTCAGTGCTTCTTCATCGCGTTGATTTACAAGCATGCGGAGGTAGCCAACAAAATCCTTGATTTCTTTTCTCTGGTAAAAACTGATGCCTCCATAGATGGTATATGCCAGGCCCATTCTGCGAAGACTTTCCTCAAACGCGCGACTCTGCGCATTTGTACGGTAGAGAATTGCAAAATCACGGTTATTGAAATGATTGCGCAGCTTTTGTTCCTGTATGGAGTCGGCAATGAATTTTCCTTCTTCGTTGTCCGTCATGGTGCGGACAAGCTTTATTTTTTCGCCTTCGGCATTTTCTGTAAAAAGGCGTTTTTCTATCTGTCCTTTGTTGTTGCTGATGATCTCGTTGGCAACATGGAGGATATTCTGTGTGCTTCGGTAGTTCTGCTCCAGTTTTACCAGCTTTACATCATCATAATCTTTTTGAAACTGAAGAATATTCTGAATGGTTGCCCCGCGGAAACTGTAGATGCTTTGTGCATCATCGCCCACTACGCAGACATTTTCATGCATGGCGCCGAGCAGCTTTATGATTTCATATTGTGCAGGATTTGTATCCTGGTACTCGTCTATCAGTATATATCTGAATTTGCGCTGGTATTTTATCAGTGCTTCCGGGAAATTTTTCAGCAGCTCATACATTTTGATCAGGAGGTCGTCAAAGTCCATCGCACCATTCTTAAAACATCGTTTGGCGTAGGCGTCGTATATCTGAGCAATGGCTGGCCGGTTACTGCGCATGTCTTCCTGCTGGATATAGTAGTCGGTGGCATATTCTGCCGGCCCCACCAACGCATTTTTGGCGCTGGAAATCCTGTTGTAGACCGTTGCCGGTTTGTAATGTTTGTCGTCGAGGTTTAGCTCGTTTACAACTGTTTTTATTACCGATTTGGCGTCATCGGTGTCATAGATCGTAAAACTGTTGGGGTATCCGAGCCGATGGGCCTCGGAACGAAGAATCCTTGCAAAAACACTGTGAAAAGTGCCAATATAAAGGTTTCTCGCTTCGGTGTTGCCCAGCGTTTTTTCCACTCTCTCTTTCATCTCTTTGGCCGCCTTGTTGGTAAAGGTCAGCGCGAGAATATTAAAGGCGTCTACGCCCGTTGCCATGAGATGTGCGATGCGTGTTGTAAGTACTTTTGTTTTTCCGCTACCTGCGCCCGCAATGATCATGATGGGGCCATCAATATGTAAAACTGCCTCTTTCTGCGGCTCATTCAATCCTGCTATATAATCCTGCATGGGTGCAATTTAAACCAACATAATGATACCGTTTTCCCAAACTATGCCCATGTTAAAAACCCCGGATATTTTCGGTATAAACCTTTGAAGTTGAGGTGGGTTGCACCATGAGTCTGTAGCGCAAAACCGGTTCGTTGTTGTATAGCAATAAAATCCATTGGGAATCGGTATTGGTGACCCTGTACTGGTAGAAAACGGTCTTGCCTTTTACCGAGGGCTCAAGAAATGTATGACCAATACCAACTGGTAACAGAGCCGCTTCGGCGGAGAGTGTATCCGCTGCTATTTTCTTTTTGTCATCCAGCTCCGGAATCTCCATTACAAAGTTGATGGTGTCTCCAACTGCTGCTTCGATCATGCCTTTTGAAGGTTTAAATGCCATGATATTGTATTTCACAAATGGTTTTTGCCTGAAAGCATTTGACTGGTAATCTCTGGATACCGGCGGCTGCGGCATCAGGGTCCACCGCAGATCATCAGGGATATGATCATCCGCAAACCTGGATGGCTCTGCCAGGTAATAATTTTCATTGATATGAGAAATGAATTCGTCGCCGAAATAACTGATATAACCGCTTGCCCAGGTGAGATCCATCAGCTGCCATCTGCCTTCGAGAAACACGGCGTTCCATGAATGGTTTGATCTGAACCGCTGATCAAAACGCGCGACATTTGTACGCCCGAAACCAGTGATGATTGTAGATCTGATTCCGGAATAGTCGCACAGCGTTTTGAAAAGCTTCCCATATCCTTCACAGACGGCTGTTTGCGTGATGATTACTGATTCGGCAACAATTTCATTGGCGGATTTGCATCTGCAACTGTCAATTTTATCAAGCACCGTGGCTTCCGCCTGAGCGGTTCGTGGACTTTTATAATGCCTCTTCACCCGGTATGAAACATTCCGGACTATCCAGGTAAAAATGGCCCTTACTTTTTCCCGATCTGTTGAATATCGCGAGGTGAGCCGATTGGCCAGTTCGCGTGCCGGCATGGCTTTTATCTCACTGACCTGTGCATCTATTTCAGCGGCATTGAAAATCCTTGTCTGGGCCGGGGCGCTGAAGGCAAAAATCAACAGGAAAAATAATAAAGCAGGTTTCATTTCTCACAAGTCTTTCTTATCTCTAATTTACTGAATTCCGGCCATTCAGGCATTGCCTATCTTCGCGGATAATTTGTTCTCATGATAAAGGTCGGCGAATTCAATCTCATGACTGTCCAGCGAAAAGTAGAGATTGGTGTTTTTATGGATGATGGAAAAGAAGGCATATTGCTGCCTCGTCGATTTGTACCGCAGGGAATCCGTCCCGGCGATAAGCTCAAAGTGTTTCTCTACCACGATTCGGAGGACCGCCTCATCGCCACCACACAGGTTCCGAAGGCGGTTGTAGGCGAATTTGCCATGCTGAGGGCGGTCACTGTTACCAATCAGGGTGCATTTCTCGACTGGGGTCTAATGAAGGACCTCTTTGTACCGAGAAGCAAGCAAATCACGGGAATGCGTGTCGGTGCCGACTATCTGGTCCGGCTCTACATCGACGAAAGAACGGGACGTGTGGCGGCAACGGAAAAAATTGAACCTTTTCTTTCCAACGATACCCTGACGGTAAAGGAACTTGATCCTGTTCACCTCCTGGTGTACAGACGCACCGAAATTGGTTATGTGGTGATCGTCAATCACTTGCATACCGGCATCATACACTTCAATGAAATTTACAGAAATATCAGTCCAGGGGACAGCTTTGAGGGATTTGTAAAAGCAGTGAAGCCTGACAATAAACTGGACATTGCCGCAGGCAAATCCGGTTTCCAGCGGGTGGAAGATGAAAGTCAGAAAGTACTGCGACTGCTGAAGGAAAATGATGGGTACCTTCCTTACCACGACAAATCCGACCCCGAAGAGATTTACTCATTTTTTGGAATGAGTAAAAAAACTTTCAAGATGACAACCGGCGGACTTTATAAAAAACAGCTGATAGAGTTTACAAGCAGCGGAATCAAGCTCGTCACCGAAGGCGACTGATTATTTCTTCAGGGACGTATCGGTCCTTGTCTGCATTCTCTCGTAAGACATGGTGTCTCCCGCACTACTGCTCGCCCCGCTGGCGGCCGGATTTGAATTTGCCACTACTGTATCGGCATTTTTCTTCTCAGTGGTAGTACTCTCATTATTACACGCGCTCAATGAAAGCACTGTTGCGAAACAAATCAATAACTCTTTCATGATCTATAATTATACGTAATTGTTTTCAACAATCGAACTCTGAAGCTTTGCGGCAATGGCCTCCTCCAGCGATTCAGGAATTGTGACAGAGTCATCACCAATGGCTGTCAGCCTGCCAAGTTCTGTATCGAGTACGAATATGTGCACAGGACTACCGTTGAAGCTCACACGAAATCTTGTTTCATCATTGAAAAGAAAAGGCGTTGCACTTACGATATATGGCAAGCCGTCGATTACCATTTCAAAAGATTGCGTTTTTGTCTTCATGATTTCCTTTTTAGGTTTAATAATTACATGTTTTGTATTCAATAAACATGCCTCAATGTTGGCATTAAGTTTTATTAATCCTGGATGGCTTTTCCAGTTTTCTGGTCCAACGCGATAACTCAGTGGTTTCAAACATCAACACGAGCACACTCTGGTCAAATTTATATTTGTTGACCCTGAAAAGACTTTTGATAAATG
>JACMLD010000315.1 GCA_014379785.1 Chitinophagaceae bacterium | reverse complement strand
CAACGCTATTATCAGAATACGAGCGACAGGACCTATGCTCAGAATTATATTTTCAGAATTCCTGAAAGTGAAAGAAACCGCAATCCGAATCTCACACAAAACATTCCCTGGAGATAATCCACAAACAACTTTCAAACATTTATTATGAAGATGAAATCAAAATATATCATGATTCCGGCGGTTATGCTGATGTTGAGCATTGCCTGGAGTTCATGCAAGAAAGACAATCCGGTAGATGAAGATGGTTTGCTGATTACCACCAGGGCGCAATGTTACGTGAGCAATTTCGAGCTTCTTGGTTCGGATTTTGTTACCGTGCGCACAAAGCCGGCAGCGATTGACACAACTGCACAAACCATCAATGTTGAAGTAATGTTTGGTACCGATCTGAAGAATCTTTATCCGCAATTTGAACTGGTAACCGATGCAAAGCTTGACCCGAAAATCACCGGTAAAACGGATTTCTCTGACCTCGCTAATCCAAGGTCATGGACCGTTGTATCCGGCAACAGACAGGTGCGAAAAGCTTATAAAGTTATTATCACAGTTCAGAAACGCTGATTAACAATCTTAAAATTTTCATGATGATTATCAGAAATAAAATTGTCAGTTTATATACGGCGCCACTTTTTGCTGTACTCGCGCTTGCAAGCTGCAAAAAACAGGAGTACGAGCTGCCGACAGCGTCTACCAACCTGCAGAATGACGCCATCAAAAGAACGATCGGACCAAATCTCGTAACGGGGACTATCAACTTTGCATATGCACTTGCAATTGTGCCGGAGAAAGGAAAGCTTTCTTCCATAGAAGTGGAAGCAAGTATAGCGGGTGCGGCAGGAACATTTCTCGACAACAATTCGTATTACACCGCGGGTAATGGTGCTGATGTGGGCGTGCCGGTTGGTTCGGCTTCAGTGACGAATGGCGCCATCACCAAGGTCACATTCAACAAAGACACTTCTGCAGCTACGCTTCGTTATACCTATGTTATTCCGGAAGAAGCGAGAGGAAAGACAGTGAGTTTTAAATTCACAGGAAAGAGTTCAAATGGAGAGACAGTGACTTACACCATGGGACCATATACGATCTCAACCATGGATATCAAGAGACTGCTGGCCGTATCGAACAATAACCTGGCATTTATATCAATCGCTGATATGGCAGTTTACAACAGTGTGCAGGCAGCCGCCAACGCTTCAAAAATTGATGTGGTATATCTTTTCCGCAATCTTACGACCAGTGCATTTAACCATGCGCTGGTATCACCCGGTGCAGACACATCTTACCTTCCGGGAGTTACCTTGCCTGCAGGAGTAAATCGCAGCACCAAGCTGAGAAAGGTATTTAACCTGCAGGATTATAATCTCGCATTGTTGCAGTTTGGTATCTATATCGACGACCTCGACTTTCAGCAGATTGATCTGAATGACAGTCCGAATTTCGCCATTAACCTTAGAGCAGAAGCCGGTGTATGGGCAGAGACCGCCGATGGTAAATACAAAGCTTATATCTATATCAATTCGGTCAATGCCGCAGGTACAGCAGTGATTAGTATGAAAAGATGGACTGTGCCCGGCAAATAAAACATATTCATGGTTAAGGGGTATCTGATTCTCCTGCTAATATCTCTGGGCGGCTTTGGAGACAAAGTTTTCGCCCAGAGATTTATTCATCCTGGCATTGACCAGTCCGCTTCTGATCTGGTAGTCATGCGAAACAAGGTGCTGCAGGGTGAAGAACCCTACGCATCTGCCTTCCGTCGACTTAAACTTGCCGGCGACAGCAATTTTGTTGCGAAGCCATTTACACATGTGCTGAGGGGTCCGTATGCAAAGCCAAATATCGGCGGCGATGAACTCTCAAGAAGTGCTTCCATGGCTTATGACTATGCAATTCTCTGGTATATTTCAAAAGAAAAAAAATATGCTGACAGGACGATTGCAATTCTCAACGCATGGTCTCCCATTCTGAGGGATTTTGATTACAACGATGCAAAACTGCTGGCAGCCTGGACGGGACATGTACTTTGCAATGCCGCAGAGATAATGCGTTACAGCGGATCAGGGTGGACAGAAGAGAAGATAAAATCTTTCTCTGCCATGATGTTGAATGTATATTATCCGCTGCTGAAAAATTACTATCCCCAGGCCAACGGTAACTGGGACGCCGCCATCATACATGCGTTACTTGCTATCGGAATTTTCACTGACAATCGCATGATATTTGATGATGCGGTAGAACATTATCTCCATGCTCCGGTCAACGGCAGCATATTCAAATACATCTATGCTTCCGGTCAGTGCCAGGAAACTTCGCGTGATCAGGCACATGTGCAGCTAGGTCTCGGTGAGTTTGCCGGGGCGGCACAGATCGCATGGACGCAGAATGTGGATCTTTTCTCGGTAGGCAATAACAGGCTTGCAAATGGATATGAATACACAGCTGGATTTCTTTTCGGAAATATTCCGCACAGCTATGGACCGATATCGGAACGTGCAAAAAACCTGCGCGATGATTACGAAGCAGTCTTTGCACACTATACGTCACAGGGAATTCAGATGACCTGGACAAAGAAAGCAATTGACTCTGTCAGATTCAGAGCCAGCCGATCCGTGCTGACCGCAATGCGAGCCCAGGGAAGGAAAACGGTACCGGAAAATTTGATGGGGTATGAACCGCTGAAGTGGAAGATAGCCGGAGCCGGAAACCTTCGCCCGAAGCTGGTTGTAAAAGATTCGGTTTTGATCAATCCTGGTGAACCCATACAGGAGACGCTGAACAGAACTGCGGGAACTGGGAGTGCCATCGTATTAAAAAATGGTATCCATAAAATTTCTGAAAGCCTGAGACTGCCTTCGGGCACTACACTAGCGGGTGAGGGAGTCGGTACAATCCTTTTCCTCGACCCAGCCTCTGCTGCAAGAGACGCCATTGTCAATGCCGCAGAAGACATGAATAATATCACGATTGCAAATCTGGTGATAGAAGCCGGAACCAGAACAGATCTGCCTTCTGACCCCAACAGTGCCAGGTCCTATCGGGGCGGCTATAACAGGGGAGGTATTTTGTTTCGTTCTTCCGCAATATCCCGTATTAAAAACATCAGACTTATCAACCTCACGGTCCGGAATGCAACCTTTAACGGAATCCATATCAGCGGGGGAGAAAACATTGAAATAATTGGTTGCGATATCAGCGAAAATGGCGGAAGTGTAGTGCCGGGTCCAAAACTGCAGCACAATGTATTTTTGTCTTACTGCAGCAAAGCCAGGATCAATGAAAACCGGATTGTGACATCGCCTTTTGGTGCAGGTATCGCACTTGATAATTCCTCGGATATTATAATTGAAAGAAACGAGATAGCCAGAAATGCCTTTCATGGCTTGCTGCTGCTCGAGACACAGAAGGTATCGGTGAATGGCAACCTGATCGAAGGAAACGACGAAGCGGCGATCATGCTTGATTTTTTATTTAACGGAAACAGCGATTTCACGGCAGGAAATAATCTGATTCAGTATAACAGCGGCTTCGCGCTGGAGTCCTATGGCAGCGGAGGTGTATCGTTTGAACTGAACGCTGTTATTGCCAATGGAAGATTAGTGGAACAGAAGAAACTGGTAGCGGAGAAAAAGATTGTGCTGCACAATAAATAGTCAACCATGTCGAAATACCTACTGCGGTTAGTTGTCTCGGTTAGTATGCTGTTTTTCTGTCATTCCGGGGTTGTATTGGCAGGAGTAAGCAATGACCTCGAAATAATTCGCCAGCGGGTCATAGCAGACCTGCTCAATGAGAAAGAGGTAGAAAGGCATTTCATTGACAAGCTTTTTGAAACACTGAAGCCGGATGGCTCATGGCCCGATATAAACTACAAAGATCTTTCCAGGACTGCATTCCAGCATAGCCGGCATCTGATGAATATGCTGGATATGAGCCGGGCGTATAGGAAACCCGGGTCGCCATTGAAGGGGAATGCTAACCTGAAAAAAGCCATTTCGTCTGCGCTTGATCTGTGGCTGGCGAATGATTTTATCTGTGAAAACTGGTGGTGGAATGAGATGGGTACTCCGAACCTGATGATAAACACCTTGCTGGTGATGGATGAAGAGCTCACCGAAAAGCAGAAGACGGATGGGCTAAGAATAGCTGGCAGGGCCAATCTCAGGGCTTCGGGTGCAAGGCCGGGGGGAGATTTGATACAGATCGCGGGAATGCTTGGCAAACAGGCTCTGTTTGCCAGAAATGAACTGGTGCTCGACACGGTTGTGCGAACCATGGCCAGTGAAATAAAAGTAACTACTGGCAGAGGTCTCAAACCAGATATGAGTTTCCACCACAGGGTGGACAATGTGATTTCTACACTTACTTATGGTACGGGATATGCAAATGCATTCGCATACTGGGCAGTGAAAATTGCCGGCACGAAATACAGTCTTCCGGATTCCGCGTCAAGATTACTGATCGATTATTTTATCGATGGAATCAGCCAATCGATGATATACAGGATGTATCCGGATCCCGGTGCCATGAACCGGGATATCACAAGAAGAAATGCAGTGGAAGAAGAAGGGTTGGGTCTTCCGGAAAACCTCGCGAAGATTTCGACTTATCGTGCAAAAGAATTGGAAGAAATCATCAAAGTGAGAAGTGGCAAGCTGAAACCCTCTTTTACGAAGGACCGGTTTTTCTGGCACTCCTCATACCTGACTCATCAGCGTCCATTGTTTTTTGTCTCGGTCAGAATGCATTCCAGCAGGGCAAGCAACATGGAGCAGCCTCATAATGAAGAAGGAATCCTCAACCATCACTATGGCGACGGATCAAATTTTATTTCAAGAACCGGAAAAGAATTCACAAATATTTTTCCGGTTTGGGATTGGCAGAAAATTCCTGGCACTACCGTGTTGCAGAAACCTGAGATGCCACACTGGAATGTGCTTGCTAAAAAGGGATTGACGGATTTTTCGGGAGCTGCAACTGACGGTCATTATACGGTTGCGGGATTTGATTTCTCGAGTGTACACGACCCGCTGACAGCGAGAAAAAGCTGGTTCTTTTTTGATCGCGAGTACGTATGTCTCGGGGCTGCAATCAATACCACCGCGGACTTGCCGGTTTTCACCACTGTGAATCAAACGCTCCTCAATGGTGCGGTTAAAACCCGCGATGCGAAAGGGCAACGCGCTATTGACACAGGCCGTCATTTGTTGTCATCAACGACCTGGATTCATCACGATTCGGTCGGATATCTTTTTCATTCTCCGACAACGATCGCGGTATACGCAGGAATCCAGAAAGGAAACTGGCGCAGGATCAATCACCAGGCATGGGCCACCACCGAAGAAGTGTCAGAGAACATTTTCTCAGCCTGGTTTGATCATGGACGAAAAGTCAAGAATGCCAGTTATCAATATATCGTGCTGCCTGCGGTCGCCGTTAAGGAACTTGAAACTTACAGTAAGAAAAACGATGTCGTCATCCTTTCAAACAGTGCTGACCTGCAGGCTGTCCAGCACAAAGGCCTCAACCTTACGCAGGCCGTATTCTACAAACCAGGAGGATTGCAGATTGCGAAAGACATTTTTATAAAAGTTGATCAACCCTGCATCCTTATGCTTCACTCCGGTAATGGGATGATTGATCGCATACATCTGGCTGAGCCAACACACAAACTGCAAACCATTCAGTTGACAGCAACGGACAAATCAAAAAAAGAGAAGTCTATGGTCGTGCAGTTGGGCACAGGTGGCGACGCCGGCAAGACCGTCAGGGTTTTATAATGCTTCGATTTTGAAATTTATTTTTTCAGATTTACCGGGTTTTAGAAGATTGAAGTTAATCCTGTAAATATTGTCTCCCCATTTTGTGATGATGCCTTTGTCTTCCATGGATGTGAGTGGAACTTTTTCAACCGCGGCGCCCATTTGTTTTGCATCGTAGTTGATCACGAAATCTTTTGCTATGCCATTTTTTGGTAAATAGTGTATGACGAGTCTGCCAGGATGCTGAATTTCGGCAGGATAGCAGGTCATGATATGTTCGGTCAGCATTTGGGTTCCATTGGTATTGATTTGATCGCTGACCTCCACATTTTTGCCGCGATTGAGCCGCACCATTCGTTTCAGGGAGACGATGCCCGCACTGTCTGGATACGATGGCGCAATGTCCTGCGAGAGTTCAGAGAACCCATTTCCTTCTTTGTAAGAGACTTTCGAGGATTTGTATCTTGAGCCGGGTGGCTGGGTAAAGTTGTTTACCGTCGGCACATTGTGAAAATCTGAACAGTTATACCAGATCTCATAACGTCTTGAGCTGAATGTCTTTCTTGTATAGGTGCCTCTTCCAACATCTATTATCAAAGGATTGCCGTTGTAATAGACCACATAATTGCCGATGTCGTTGTGATTATGACTTTCGTCGTTATGTCCTCCTTTGGCGGCTACAAAAAAACCATCTGTTGTGCCGGCCTTGTCTCTGGCTATCATTACCTGCAGGTCAGGCAGCCAGACGCTCACTGGCAGCGGCAGGCCTTTTGGGGCTTTTCTAAATTCATCCTGCATAAAAAGTGAATAGAAGTTTCTGAAGAAATGAAACCGTCCGACACTGCCGTCTTCCGGCTTTCTGTAAAAGGCGCCGAATTGCATCATCGCAGGGTCGGATATGTCCTTTCCAAAACGATAGACCATATTGGCGGCCATTACTGGTTGCGGGTCGGCATCTGCGAAATTGAGAAAGTAGTCCGGCCCAATCTGGGCCCGGTAGATGAATTTTCCCATGTTTCGGATACGTTCATCCTGATACACATAGCTGAATGCGTTTTTGCTGGCAAGATTGAGCATTGCGATATTGTCGTACAGCGAAGCTGCTGCCGCACCCCAATATCCCGGTCCTTCATCACAACCACCATCATTGGGATAGGGGTTTACAAATTCGTCCAGCACCCAAAGGATTTTGCCAACGGCAGCCGATCTTTTTTCATCGTTTTTTTCGAGCAGCAGGACTGCATTCAACCAGTTTGAACAGATCCAGGGGTTCCAGTTATTGGGTGGCCTGCCGTTTGCATTTTTTGTCATCCATCCGTGCGGCCTGTTCATCAGGGGCTGAAAAATCCGGTTGTTTGTTTCGAGGTAAATTCTTTTTCTGATCTGTGGTGAAACCGCGTCGAGCTTTTCTCCAAAGTAATAATCTACCCACGAAAGATAGGTGGCCGTCTCGGCGGCAAACAGATCTACAAATGGAGCTGATACATCCATCAGTCCGGAATAGTCTTTTGTCTGCGGGAGGTGTGCGGGTACACCCCACCATGATTCTTCGCATATTGACCAGACTCCGTTTATGATCTGGTCGATGAATCTGCCTTTGTTTTCTGCGATTTCGGCAAGCATTAAAACGCCCAGTACTTCACGCTTCTGAAAACTCATGTCCTGGTATTCGTTTCTGTCGCCTGTGCGTTCTATGAGCAGTGATTTTGTTGCAGGAATCGAGGGCCAGTTATAGGAAAGCAATGAGTCAGCTCTTTTTACATATGCCGCCAGCATTGCCTGGTCTGCCTTTGCCCAGGCTGCCTTATCAGCAGCTTTTGGAAAGGGGAGCCATGCCGATTGCGGCACAAGAACAGATTGTAGTTGTTCTTTTGAGAATTTTCCGCTCAAGAGATTCTGTTGCTGGGATTGGGCGGTGGTGAGGAGGACGAGGGCGGTAATGGTCAGCAGGATATTTTTCATAATAGTATTTTCTGTTTCTTTGCTTTTGCAGGTAGCCGTCATGTCGAGCGAAGCCGAGACATCCCCTGCCGGCCGGAGTTGAGTCTCTGACAGCGGTCGGGGATTTCTCCACTCGCTGCGCTCGGTCGAAATGACTGCACCCTGGAGATTCTCCACATTTGCACATCTGCATTACTTCCTGGGAGTCAACACAACCTCCAGCACTGCTTTTGAATTTGGTTTTACAATGGTTTCAAATCCCACCATGATGGTACCCGGATTTGGTGCATCATAAGAGTTTGGCGGATCAGTCGACCAGGTCTTCATCATGATCTCTGCCGGCGATTTCACTTCCAGAATGAGCGTCTTACCATTCTGAGTAAGCTCCGCCCGGTTTGTACCTGTAATCTTTACGCTTGCGGGCGTCAGCATGGTCCACCTTACTGTACTGATCGTATCGGCTGTTTCAATCTCGTCGCGGATTTGCACATAACTCTTGTCTATTATGGATATGCCGCGCACAGCTTTTGTCAGCGCCCCTTTATAAACTTCCGAAATATCAGTCACCCCATGCATCTTATTGGGTGCGTCTGATGTGGTGGTAATGGGCGCACTTCCTTCCACGCGCTGATGTTTATTGTTTACCGTAAGTGTGTTGTGTACAAGATTTGTATACCTGAAGACCGTCCACCGCTGTGCGTTTTGCGTTCTGCCAAAAAGTTGTATGCCTTTTGATTCGAGCGACTCATACTCCTGCATTCCAAAATCCATCGCCCATCGCTGGCCTTGCGCTTCCATTACAAATGAGCCGATGTCCATATGCGCATGGTTTACAGAAACCGATCCCCCTTTCATCGCAACATAAATTGCATTGCTGTCTGTCCATGAAGTACGCATGAGGGCGACAGGATTTTTTCCTCTTCCGACATACATCGTCTGCTTCGGAGGTTGGATGGAAGTAATGTTGGTATTGCCCGCCCAGAGCATCATTGCCGGCAGCAATCTGTCTTTCATATGTGACGCTGGGTCTCTTGTGAGCAGCCTGCTGCGCTCAACCCAAAGGAGCGAGGGATCTTTCACTTTGTTTGCAAACCAGAACATGGCTGTCTGTAAGCCACCATTTGTACCGGCGTCGGAATAGTTGAATGGCTTGCCGGAAGGTCCGGTCATGTTTTCAAGAAATGCTGCTGTCTTTAGAAACCCGGGCTGACTGTTTAGTCCGAAATCTTTTCCAAAAAGTTTTTCAATGGCGTCGTTAAACATCACGTTGAAGCTGGTACCATATCCCCAGTAACCATATCCTTCGGGATAGGCTCCATCAGGACCGTAGTCTTTCATCGCCACCACAATTGTACCAATCGCCCGGTTGATAATCTCTTTTGCGAGCGCCGGGTCATCTTCAAATATTGCAATTGCGCCGTAGGCCATTCCTGCGTTGCATACCTGGTTCCAGTTGTGTTCTGCTCTTGTCCAGCTATTGTTCTTTGCCTCCATAGATGGAAGCAGACCTTTTTGCATGATGGCGGATTTGATGGTGGTCCGATCTTCCGCTGACAGTTTATCGTATAACCAGTCGTACCCAATCGCTACTGCCATTGTCATTTCTGCTACATCGAGAAAATGTGATGGGTTCCAGTCAGAAAATCCGGATACCGCCTTCATCTCTCTTTGAGCGGCCTGGAGATAGGCATCTTTTCCGGTCATTCTGTACGAATAGGAAAGAAAGAAAATCCTTCTGAGCGCTTCTCTGGATACACCCAGGAGGCGACGGCCCACCTGCTTCCTTTCGAGCGAAGGCAGAACGGCGATATTGTCCGATTCAGCAAATATTGCCTGCTGAATCCGTTGCCAGTTTTTGTCGGCAGCCACATTCTTTTTAACGGGATCTTCCTGGCCCTTCAACATAAGGAGCCTTGGGTGCGCTGGCATCTGGAATTCCGCGCCAATAAAATCTGTCTGGGCAAAGGATAGTGAGGCGAGCAGCAGCGAACATATCGCTGTAAATGCAATTTTTTGTACGTTCATATGGAAGCGTTGAAATTAGGCTGAATCAGAAAATTAGTTATTCTCGTTCAGATATGGATGGTTGAAGGGAGGTATTACCGAACAATATTTCCGAAATCGTTTGAGTAAATAAATAATCTGTTTCTGAAAACGATTCCAGCTTTTTTCCCCAAGTTTGAATACGCGATGCACCGCAGATTTGTGCGGTCAGGTCTGTAATTTCCGGAGAAGGAGACGACCTTACTGAAAACGATTCCAGCGACCACTACAGCCAATATGAAGAAAAAATTTACGAGGAAAAACTCCATTCAGGATATCGCGGAAGTGCTGCAATTATCTGCTGCCACCATCTCCAGGGTACTCAACAATCATCCCCATGTGCACGAAACTACAAGAAGTAAAGTCATGGCGATGGTGGAACAGGTAGGATACAAGAGAAATGCGATGGCATCCGGACTTCGTACAAATAAGACCAATAGCATTGGACTGATTGTGCCCAAGGTCTCGATGTATATCCATGCAGAAATCATCACCATCATACAAAACGGCCTGCATACACAGGGATACAATCTCATCATCTGCCAGTCGAACGATTCCGTTGAAATGGAAAAGGATCTTTGTCAGACTCTTTACGCATCGAGGGTAGATGCCGTTATTGCTGCGAGTACACTTTTCACAACAGATTTTTCTCATTTCGATATTCTAACCGACAACAATGTGCCGGTTATTTTTTACGACAGGGTACCGGTTGACCCTTACCCTGCGTGCATTATCCGGGGCGATGATTTCCATGGAGCATATCTCGCGACTTCACATCTGATTGAACTTGGGTGCAAATCAATCGCGTATATCTCTGGCCCACCGGTGAGTAATATTTATATTGACCGGCTGGCAGGATTCAAAAAAGCGATGACGCAAAACCGCCTGCCGATTGTGAAGGAATGGTTGTTTTACCATGAACTTGATGCGGACAATGCCAGGAAGTCACTCCACCGTTTGTTTGAATCAAAACCTTATCCCGATGCGATTTTTGCCGGCAACGATGTTACAGCGATAGCTGCGCTTGGTTTCGCAAGGGAAAAGGGGATAGCGGTACCTGGTGAACTGAAGATCGTCGGTTATTCAAATGATCCCCGTTCATCGATCGTCACGCCGTCGATCACCACGGTTGATCAATTCCCTGCCAGGATCGCAAACCAGATTGTGACCGAACTTTTAAAAATACTGGAAAACCGAAATAGCGATGTGGATATCGAGTACACACAGGTAACCATACCTGTGCAATTGATACGCCGCATGTCAACGTAACCGTCGCGCCGACTCCGTGCGCCGAAGCGAAGGAGCAGCGAAGTCGAGGTGACAACAACAATAAATTTTTTAACTATCAACGATTATGAAAAAACTGACATTCTCTTTCCTGTTCATCATTGCTGCTCTTGCCTCTTTTGCGCAATCGCAGAAAGGCATGAAGGCAATCATCGATGAAAACATGACCTATGCTGCTGGGCAATACAAAGTGCTCATGCAAAACGTTCCTGCAGACCGCATGCCCAGGACCTTTGAGCCCGCTACCGGTAAATTTGTAACCAGCGATACCAAGTGGTGGTGCAGCGGATTTTATCCTGGCACCCTCTGGATGATTTACGACGCCACAAAAGATGAAGCGATAAAAGCAGAAGCATTGAAGCGTCTCGCGATCCTTGAAAAAGAAAAAAACTATACCGGTAACCACGACCTTGGATTCATGATGTACTGCAGTTTCGGTACTGCCTATGCCATCACCAAAACTCCGGAATATAAGGATGTGATATTCACTGCCGCAAAATCACTCACCACCCGCTACCGACCATCCATTGCTTCCATTCAATCCTGGGATTCAAGCAAAAATTTCAAATGCCCCGTTATCATAGACAATATGATGAATCTGGAATTGCTGGAATGGGTCACGTTGAATGGGGGCGATAAGAAATACCATGAGATCGCGGTGACGCATTCAAACACGACACTGAAAAATCATTTCCGGCCGGACAACAGCTCTTATCATGTGCTCGACTACGATCTCCAGACCGGGAAAGTAAGCCGTAAAGTCACTCACCAGGGCTTCGCCGACGAGTCTGCCTGGGCAAGGGGACAGGTATGGGGTCTTTACGGATACATCACGATGTACCGTTTTACAAAGGATGAAACCTATCTGAAAAAAGCGCATCAGATTGCAGATTTTGTTTTGCACCATAAAAATCTTCCCGCAGATAAAATTCCCTATTGGGATTTTGATGCTTCCGATATTCCAAATGCAAAAAGAGATGCATCTGCCGGCGCAATACTCGCATCTGCGCTGCTGGAACTTGGTCAGTACACCAAAGGAAAACAAAAAGCAGAATACCTGAGTGTGGCCGAAACGATACTGAGAGCACTCAGTTCATCTGACTATCGGGCAGCTCCTGGCACCAATGGCGGTTTTCTTTTGCAACACAGTGTAGGTTCGCTGCCGCACAAATCAGAAGTGGACCAGCCACTGACCTATGCCGACTATTATTTTATCGAAGCACTTGGCAGGTTTAAGAAATGGTATCTGTAAATTTTTCCGTAGATGCCCTGGGAATCAGTTTCGAAGGGATCACCACATGTTCGTGCTTCGAACCGTATCCTTTTTTTTCGATGGTGCTGAACAGAATCAACGCCGCCTGTTTGCCGATCTCATAAGCGGGTTGTGTGATTGTAGAAAGTGATGGTTTCAGCAAAGATGCAGATTCAAGATTAGAAAATCCGATGACCCTAACGTCTTCGGGTATGCGTAAATTGAGCTCGCGGCAGATTTCGTAACTGGTGATCGCATAACGCTCCACTGCAGCAAAGATTCCATCGGGTTTGTGATGGATGAAGAGATCGCGGATTTTTATTCGGTCCGCATCTGTGTCATTGCTGCATTCGAGAATAAGATCCTGCTCATTTGCAAGACCCGCTTCTTCAATGGCCTGGCGGTAACCTGCCAGCCTTTTTTTACCAATGGAGAGATTGCCGCTGATCGCAAGATGCGCTATCTTTTTGCACCCGCGTGCTATGAGATGTTTTGTGGCGGTATAGCTGCTTTCCTGATCGTCGGTTGTCACCATAAAGGATTTGCATTCTTCGCAGATGCGATCAAAAAACACGAGTGGCAAATCCTTTTCGATCAACTCATGAAAATGCGCATAATCTATGGTGCTGCTTGCCACCGAAATTAAGGCCCCGTCTACCCGTCCACTCAACAAATGTCTCGTAAACTGCAGTTCCTTCTGATAATCCTCATGTGACAGATAAATGGTGACATGATACCCCTTTTCCTGGGCGATGGACTCTATACCATTTATGACAAGTCCGAAATAGGGATTCGCAATTTCCGGGATGACCACTGCAATCGTTTTGCTTTTGTGCTTTCGCAGACTGCTTGCATAAAGATTCGGCTGATAATTCAGCTCCTTTGCCACGGCCAGCACCCGCTCTTTTGTCTCAACGCTGATATCATAACTGTCTCTTAGCGCTTTTGAAACAGTGGATATTGACAAATTCAATACCCGGGCAAGCATTTTCAGGTTGACAGTTTCCATATTCTTATTCGACACCTGCCGAATATAGGCTTTATTGGAAATGCCGT
>JACMLD010000314.1 GCA_014379785.1 Chitinophagaceae bacterium | reverse complement strand
TTTGATGCAGTCTCGTTTAGTAATACACAACGAACATTCACAGTAAAGAAAGTACATATAAAACCAGTTTTGGGCGAAGCCGCCTTTGTAAAACAGGCAAGGCTTCAGACAGACCGGTTCGATTTTATATTCAACGATGTTTCCATCAAAAACATCAATCTGGATAAACTGATGGATGAGTCGTTTTATGCAGACTCGCTGATTGTAAGAGATGCTAACGTGAAAATCTTTCGCGATCTCTCTTACCCGCGCGATAAGGTTGATCGCCGCGGCGGATATCCCCAGCAGATGCTGATGAAAATGGATCTGCCTGTTGCAATCAAAAAGCTTATAATCCGCAGCGCATTTATTGAATACAAAGAATTCAATCCAAAGTCAGATTACAATGGCCGCGTACAATTTCAGAGAGCTTCTGCATCCATCAGCAATGTGACGAATATCAAAAGTGAAATAGCGCAAAATAATAATCTGCTGATCAACTTCAACGCGCACTTTCTCAATTTCGCACCTATGCATGCGACTATTAACATGAAGCTTGGTGATCCCAGGGGTCGCTTCACCGCAAGCGGAGGTATGTCGAAGTTTGACGCTACGAGGCTAAACGTGCTGCTGAAACCCGCTGCCCTTGCCCAGGTAGACAAAGGCACGGTAAATAAACTCACGTTTTCGTTGAATGCCGACGACAATAATTCGAATGGTCAGCTGGTAATGCTTTATGAAGATCTTAAGCTCACTATCCTGAAAAAGGACAGCGCGGAAAATAAACTGCAGAAAAAGAAATTTGCAAGTTTTCTTGGTAATATGGTAATAAAAAACGCGAATCCATCGGGTAGAAAAGACCCAAGAAAAGCCACCATCCAGTATCAGCGCGACCCAAACAGATCATTTTTTAACCTTATCTGGAAATCAATATTCGTCGGAGTAAAGGAAAGTGTTGGCGTACCTTCTAACTAGAAGGGATATCCAATTGCCAGGTTAAAAACCAGGTTTTCTTTTCTCCACTGGCTGTTGCCCAATGCGATTTTGCTCATCACCCATCGCTCTCCTTCCGGCAGATATGGCTTACGCAATGGGAAAGCAAGGTCCAGACGCAATACCAGGAACGAAACATCCACACGGAGACCGACACCAGTACCAACTGCAATTTCTTTCAGAAAACTTTTAGAGAATCTCGCGCCCGGCTTCAGTGTATCTTCGTTGTAAAGCCAGATATTTCCTGCATCAAAAAATATCGCTCCGTTTACCACGCTGAACAGCTTTGCCCTGAACTCGGTATTGGCCTCGAGTTTCATATCACCTGACTGATCAGGAAAGAAACCGGGAGTCTTTCCTGCAGCAAGGCTGGGTGGTTGGTAGGAACCCGGTCCAAGTGCCCGGCTTCTGAACGCCCGAATACTGTTATTTCCGCCGATAAAGAATTGCTTGATAAAGGGAAGCGACAAGGAGTTGCCGTATGGATAACCCAAACCTACAATCAGACGATTGGCAAGCACTGACTTTTCACCCAGTTGCATGTAGTATCGTGTGTCTGTCTCCACCTTGGCGTATTGGGAAAATACCGAACCAAACACTTCCTTTTGTTTCCCCTTTTTCACATTCGCGCCGGTGATCAATCCAGCAATGTTACCAGAGAGATCAATGAGTCCATTAAAATAAAACCCGCTTTTAAACGCTTCTCCGGCCAGTGAGTTATAAGTATAACTATATGTAGAACCAAGTATGAACTGCTGTTCAATTGCTTTCTTAAGCGTTTGATTGGTATCTGCTCCGAGTCTGTACTCCTCTGTAACTCTTATCGGCTGTACATAATTTACGCTGATGGGATTGAACTCATGTTCCTTCTTAATACTTTCCTTCCACGAATATCCGAATGCCGCTCTGAATGAGTTAAGCGTATACAATTTATTCTTATTCAAAAGATCATAAGCAAGCAAAATGGTTGTCTTCGGCACAAAGCCACCTCTCGTATTCAGATCTACAAACGGTACTACAAATCTTGGGAAAGCTAGACTTGCCTCAATACCTCCACGATATGTATTGTATCCTCTTAACTGCCCGCTGTATTGAATCTCAGAACCTACAATCGCATTGATGGTGAGTAGTTCGCCTGCCTTGAATGTATTGCGGTTTCTCCAGCCGACACTCAGTTGCGTACCGGTCAGGTTATTTGATTTTGTATTGGCATTCAACTCGGTCCGGATCGATTTCTTTGGCAACGGCGTCAGGTAATAATAAGTTTCAAGCTGTGGCCCTAATACGCCAGGAACGCTTTCAAAACGATTTTTGACAAACTTGAAAACTCCCAGCGTGATGAGACGGTTGAGCGTAAGATTGTGAATACTCCTTTTGTATACATCGCCCGGATTGAAAAGCATTGTCCGCTCGAAAAGTTTTGGATTATATAGTTTCCTTCTATCGATCAGATGGTATCCTTTATAATAGACAAAACCTCTTTTTAAAGTATCCGCTGCTGCTGCCCGCAGATTGTAGTTGGTGAAAATGTAGACATTATTGATGGTATGCACTTCACGTGCAGCTGCGGTCGTACTCGGTTTAACCCTGACTATCAAATCAACCTGATTAGTGCCAACGGTGCTATCGACCAGAATGAGAAGGTTATCAGGGCTGAAATAGTAAAAACCGTTTTCTTTAAGATTCGCATCGATCCTGTCGCGTTCTGCTTTAATGATCGCAAAACTGTAAAAGTCGCCTGCTTTCAGAAAAGTATTGACCGAATCGCTCAAAATGGCTTTTGTCAGCGCGCTCATCACCAGGCTGTCCTTTTGAAAACTCACACTCCTGATGGTGTACTGAATGCCTGTATTTACTTTGTAAATCGCTTTGGCAATTTTCTTTTTTACGACAGTATCTCCAAACACTGTTGCCTGAAAAAAGCCCTGGTTCTCCAAATCGGCTTTCAACACCTGTTCGTTTCTGACAAGGTCCACATCTCCAAGAAGTACTGGTGGTTCACCGACCTTATTCTTGAGCCATCCCCTTAGCCCCTTTTCTTTTTTGGGTTTACCGGCAAGATTGTACGCAGTCAGTTTCAGGCGCATACCCAATATCTTTTTGTTTGGCCTTGGCCTAGTGAGGCTCGCCAGGGCCTGACGTATGGCTTTCTTTTTCTTCTTGTTGATATTTGGCGCGCTGGTCAGTTCAATTTTGGCACCATCATACAAAGCTTCCCCCGCGGGAAGATATTTGGTGTTGCTGCAGGAAGATGAAATCAGCAGTACGCAAATGACCAGGCCGGAAAGGACGATTCTACTGCTCCTCATTTTGTCGTCGTATTTGATTTCGTAACCGGTGCAACTTTTTTACTGTCCTCCAGTTCACGCTGTTTTCTTCTTTCCTCTCTTCTCTTTTCTTTCTTTTTAGTGCTCTCGAATATCTCACGGAATCTGTTGTAGTCGATCGTCATAATAAAGCCGACACCGGTTTCAATAATATATCCTTCCAGTATTCCCTGGTATTCATTTTTTCTGTACCCTCGGAGCAGGTACCTGCCGTCTTTGCTCAACCTGTAGTCGAGTGCCACATTGCCGGCGATATTGGTTGACTGCCTGTTGGTTTGCTTGGTACCTTCCAGTTCAAAATTGCTGCCCACTGTCACGGTCAGGCGATCGTTGAGCAAACGCTTGGATAGTCCAACATTCAAATCCGTTTTTGCCTGCCTGGATCCTGTGGTGTAATCGTCTTCAGACACTACGTCGAAGTTGATATCCACTCCCTGTATCAGACTTGTTGCCAGCTGATTGAGCTGTTCAGTCAGCAGTTTGCTAACACTTTTCCGGGCAAATGATTCTGCGGTCATGCCGTTGCTGGATTGAAATGGATTTTCAGCCACAAACCTGTTTAGCAATAACAATGCAAAGACCTGTTTATTCAATTCAGAGGGCTGGCTTCTCAACTGCACCAGTCTTTGATTGACCGTCTCCAGGATGTCCTTTGATACACTGTAGTTCCTGTTGTCCGGAAGGATGATATCGAAAGTAATTTCAGGCTTCATCAGTTTGCCCTGCATATTGAGGTTTACCTGGAAAGGCAGCTTCTGACGGAAAGTGTTTCTCACCTGTGTATTGTCGTCCAGTTGATTTTCTACCAACTCAAGCGGGGGCGTATTCGCCACGTAGGCGGCCGTAATTGCTACCTCTGCATCTGTCGGTTCGCCTTTCCAGACAATCTTACTTCCCTTCTGAATCGCAAACTTTCTTTTCAACATACTGAAGGTGAGTTCATATGCTCCCTCTTCAATTTCATAAGAACCCGTCATGGTTACCTTTCCGCTCTGATCAACTCCGGCGGTCAGCAGTGCCTCTCCCCTTACGTTTACAAAATCTCCGTTGCCTTCATCAATGATCAGGTTGAGTTCAGCCTCTTTTTTGATTTCTACATTCACAGACACATCCATTCCAACCAAACCAGAAGTATTGAGTGAATCATAGGCCGCAAATAAAACGGAGTCCGCCACGTTTGCATCCAGATCCACAAACTGAATGATGCCTTCGCGCTCTTCAACTCCAGGCTCACGTTGCGGCAGTACCACGGTAAGCTTGGTGTCTTCATTGATGGTCAGTGAACCGTCGATTACTGGTTTTGCTTCCGTGCCGGAAATGTTAAGATTGCTGGTGAAATAGAGTTGGCCATAATAGAGCTTATTATCTTTCTTGGTGGTATTCAGCGCATGGAAGTTTCGTGCGCGCAGCGTCAGATCAAATTTATAATTTGTAAAGTTGGATGTATAGGCTTTGCCATCAATGACCGTCGTATTGTTCGTCGAATCTTTTATGGTAAACGTACTGAATGTAATCCCTTCCGGAGATACTGAAATCTTTTCATCGTCAATGCTGAAGTAATTGTTCAGCATACCGAAATTGAAACGTGTCTTGTTGAAGTTGATGTCACCGTTTGCAATTGGTTTGTCCATATTGCCAGTAAGGGTGATCTTTCCATTGA
>JACMLD010000037.1 GCA_014379785.1 Chitinophagaceae bacterium | reverse complement strand
TGGAAATTGAAAGACAGCGTGGAATTTCGGTTGCCACGAGTGTGATGACCTTTGAATACAAGGGAATGCTGATCAATCTGCTTGACACCCCCGGTCACAAAGATTTTGCAGAAGATACCTACCGTACGCTGACAGCGGTTGACAGCGTCATCCTGGTGATCGACAGCGTCAACGGGGTAGAGGCCCAGACCCGCAGACTGATGGAAGTATGCCGTATGAGAAAGACACCGGTCATTGTTTTTATGAACAAGCTGGATAGGGACGGCAAAAACCGTTTTGATTTGTTGGAAGAGGTAGAAAAAGAATTGAATCTTTCTCTCCACCCCATGACCTGGCCGATTAACAGCGGTAAAGATTTTAAAGGAGTTTATAATCTGACTGACAAGAACCTCGTATTGTTTGCCGCCCACACAAAGGCAAATGATGAGAGCGTAGTTGAAATAAAAGATTTGTCCGAAAAACTGGTTGATGAAAGACTCGGTGAAAAAGACGCGGCCACTCTGCGCGAAGACGTGGAACTGGTCGACGGCGTGCATGGAGAATTAGATATTTCAGAATACCGGTCCGGGAATGTAGCGCCGGTATTTTTCGGGAGCGCGATCAATAATTTTGGTGTGCGCGAAATGCTCGACACTTTTATCACCATTGCTCCCGACCCTCAGTGCCGGCAGACAACAGTAAGAGAGGTTTGTCCGGGTGAGGAAAAGCTCAGCGGCTTTATTTTTAAAATACATGCCAACCTGGATCCGAAGCACCGTGACCGTATCGCGTTCCTGCGGGTATGCAGCGGAAGATTTGAGCGAAACAAATATTTCCATCACGTAAGGCTTGACCGCGACTTCAGGTTCAGCAACCCATACAGCTTTCTGGCGCGAAGCAAAGACGTCATCGAAGAAGCCTTTCCCGGAGATGTGGTTGGCCTTTTCGATACCGGCAATTTCAAGATCGGTGATACCCTGACAGAAGGAGATAATTTTTACTTTACCGGCATACCATCCTTTTCTCCTGAGATTTTCAAAGAAGTGGTAAACAAGGATCCGATGAAGACAAAGCAATTGGAGAAAGGATTGCTGCAGTTGACCGATGAAGGTGTAGCGCAGCTTTTTAGCCAGTTCGGCGGCAACAAGAAGATCATCGGCTGTGTGGGTGAACTGCAATTTGAAGTCATTCAATATCGTCTGTTGCATGAGTACAGCGCCTCGGTAGAATTTCGCGCCATGCCTTTTTACAAGGCCTGCTGGCTGACCAGTACTGACCCGAAGAAATTGCTTGAGTTTTCAAGATTCAAACAATCCAATATTGCTGAAGACAAAGACGGCCATATGGTTTATCTCGCCCAGAGCGAATGGTTTTTGAATACCGAGCGAACAAACAATCCAGATATTGAATTCCATTTTACAAGCGAAATCCACAAGGCAGAGTAATGATATCAGTCAGTTCGAAAAGACTTTATACCAGGCCGTTTACAACTGATGATGCCGGAAACTTTTTTGCGCTGAATGGAGATCCGGAATTGATGCGGTACATCAGACTGGCAAAATCGCGTGAACAGTCAGATATGTTTCTCAATGAGGTCATTGCACTTTACGATCAGGACGCGTACCGGCTTTCTCTTCATCTTAAAGAGGACGATACATTTGTGGGTTCCTTTTCGCTGCTGCCGATAGAACATACTACTGACCGCCATATCGGATATGCATTTCTAAAAAAATACTGGGGACAGGGATATGCCACTGAAATTCTCCAGGCGGGACTGAATTATGTCTTTGATGTAATGAAACTTTCCAGTGTGCTGGCGATAGTGGAGGAGGACAATGCTGCGTCTATCAAGGTTCTTGCCAAATGCGGATTCCATCGTCTGCGCGTCACGCAGGATGGAACAAAAACCCTCCTAGTCTTTCAGAAATTTGCGCCTGAAATAAATTAGTTTAGATCAGGCGATACACCTGTGTAATTCTGCGGAGTTATTTTCTTAAGTTCCTTTTTTACAGATGCCGCGATTTGTAACCCATCAATGAAGAGGTGGATACTTTCTTTGTTGATCGTGCCATTGCCTCTTGTCAGATCCTTTAACGCCTCATAGGGCTTCGGGTAATTTTCGCGTCTCAGAATGGTCTGAATTGCCTCTGCTATGACGGCCCAGTTGTTGTTGAGGTCTTCCTGTATTTTTTTCTCGTTTAAGACGAGTTTCGACAATCCTTTCTCAAGTGATTTTATGGCGAGAATGATATGAGAAAACGGCACACCGATATTGCGGAGAACGGTTGAGTCGGTCAGGTCGCGCTGCAGCCTCGATACCGGCAGTTTTGCGGAGAGATGCTCAAGCAATGCATTTGCCATCCCAAAATTTCCTTCTGCGTTTTCGAAATCGATGGGGTTGACTTTATGCGGCATTGCCGATGAACCTACTTCCCCTTTTTTTATTTTCTGTTTGAAATAATCCATGGAGATATAGGTCCACACATCCCGCGAAAAGTCGATCAGGATATTGTTTATGCGCTTCATCGCATCAAAATGTGCAGCAAGATTATCGTAGTGTTCTATCTGGGTGGTGAACTGCTGACGCTGCAGGCCAAGAGAATTTTCAACAAACTGATTGGCCAGCATTACCCAGTTTTTTGCCGGAAAGGCTACCGTGTGTGCATTGAAGTTACCGGTGGCTCCACCAAATTTTGCCGAAAATGGAATATGTATAAACTGCTCGATCTGGTTGGCGATTCTTTCCACAAAAACCATTACTTCTTTACCGAGCCTGGTCGGACTGGCTGGTTGTCCGTGAGTGCGTGCCAGCATGGGAATGTGCAGCCACTGCTCTGCAAGGATTTTGAGTTCCTGGTTCAGATTCAGGATGGCAGGCAGGTATTCGCATTCTACAGCATATTTCCAGCTCAGCGGAATAGCGGTGTTGTTGACATCCTGGGAAGTAAGTCCAAAATGCACCCATTCTTTTTCGTCGTCAATGCCGAGCGATTCGAGCTTTTGTTTCAGAAAATATTCAACGGCTTTTACGTCGTGATTGGTGGTGCGTTCTATTTCCTTGATGGATTGGGCGTCTTCGAGATTGAAATTTTCTACTACATCACGCAACGATTTTCGGTTTTTCGCATTTACCGAAAAGAATTTTTTCTCTGAAAGAAAGATAAAATATTCTATTTCTACCTGCACCCGGTATTTCATCAGGGCGAACTCAGAAAAATAGTCGCTGAGGTGCTGTACCTGTCTGCGGTATCTTCCGTCGATTGGTGAAATGGCCGTAAGCGAGTTGAGTTCCATGCAGCAAGTTTAAGACGGTTCTGTTGTGTGACTTATATTTGCAAAATTAATTCAATTAGGCCAGAAATGTCAATAAAAGCGGGTGCGGTGAGCTACCTCAATACAAAACCACTGATTTACGGTTTTGAGCAGGGGCGTATGAATGGAAGTGTAGAACTGATACAGGATTATCCTGCCAGAGTTGCGTCTATGCTGGTGGATGATGAGATCGATATTGGCCTGGTGCCTGTAGCGATTATACCAAAATTGAATTCTTCGCATATCATTGGTGACTATTGCATTGGATGCGATGGGCCTGTGGCGTCGGTCTGTTTATTCAGCGACGTGCCGATGCACGAGGTAAAGGAAGTACTGCTCGATTATCAGAGCCGCACATCAGTGCGATTGGCAAAGATCCTGATAAAAGAATATTGGCAGATCGATCCCGTGTTCACGGACACCTCTTCTGATTTCCGGGATCGTATAAAGGGCAAAACGGCCGGGTTGGTTATTGGTGATCGTGCATTTGAGCAAAGAAAAATTTCACCATACCAGTTCGACCTTGGCGAGGCGTGGAAGAATCATACCGGACTTCCATTTGTTTTTGCAGCCTGGATCAGCAATAAGAAGCTGCCTGATGATTTGATGGCTGCTTTCAATGAGACCACAGGAGTTGGTTTTGATCATCTGCAGGAGATCGTGGCAGCGAATCCATATCCGCTTTTCAACCTCATGCAATACTTTACTGAAAATGTGAGTTACAAACTCGACAGTGAAAAGAGGAAAGGCCTTGCTGCTTTTCTGGCAAAAATAAATGAACACAATCTCTAAGGCTTTTCTGTATTTCTCAGACCCAGTTTTGTTCTCATGAGCTGATAGACCTCTCTGAGATCAGGGGTAAGATGTAATACCCATGCTCCACCGATAAAGAGCACTGAAAACAAAAACGATCTCAACAGAATTCCCGTTATTCCATGGAGGTTTCTGAGCAGTATATATACCAGGCCATAGGTGACCGCGGCAAGAACAATGGCGTAAATGGTTTTATCGGTGAAAGGCCACATGTTAAATCTTTTTCTGATAAACACCAGTCTTATGAAATTGTAAATGGTGAATGTAGTAAGCGTTGCAATTGCCACCCCTTCCATGCCCTGCCATCGCGCCATATAAATATTTAATGGAATAGAGAGGCAGAGCAAAACCATTCCTGAGTAAAG
>JACMLD010000313.1 GCA_014379785.1 Chitinophagaceae bacterium | reverse complement strand
GTAACGATCCTGTTGAGCACAACATAATCTACCACATCCGCGATGGAAGAAAAACAACGCTCACTTTCTTCCATCGCGGATGTGGTAGATTATGTTGTGCTCAACAGGATCGTTACATCTGCAATGGCCATTCCTTCTCCGCTCCTGGAGGAATCTGCAGAACGGATCATCGTAAATATCGCATCGGAATACCCCTTTGTAAAAGAAGTAACTGTTTCTATCTTTAAACTCAATCCACCAATCGACGGCTTCCAGGGAAAGGTAGGAGTAACGCTGTCTAAAAAATTCCATGCTTCGTGAAATCACCATATGCTTTTTTCTGCTTTTAGTACTGGGTTTCCATGCACCGGCCCAGGACATCAATACACTTCGCAAAGAAGCTGAGAGACTGGAAAACACCCACCAGGAGGAGGCGCTGAAAAAGTACCAGGAAATCCTTCGCCTGCAACCCTCCAATCTGAATGCCATCATCAAAATGAGCGAGCTGTGTTCAGGCATCGGTCACAGACAAAGTACAAAACCGAAAAAAATCGACTTTTTCAATGCTGCAAGAAAATACGCCGAGTTAGCCCTTCGGCTGAATGCCCAGTCTTCTGATGCAAATTTTGCCATGTCGATCGCTGTCGGCCGTATGGCACTGATAATAGGAGGAAAGCAAAAAATTGAAGCGGTCAATGAAATAAAAAAATACGCAGAACTCTCCATCCGTTACGATGCCACCAACTTCAAAGCCTGGCATGTATTGGGTAAATGGCATTATGAAGTCAGCAGCCTGAATGCGCTCGAACGAACCGCCGCAAAGGTTTTTTATGGCGGAATTCCTGCAGGAAGCATACAACAGGCTATCGCAAACTATGAAAAGGCCAGATCACTCAAACCTGATTTTATCGTGAATCACCTTGAACTGGCAAAAGCATATTATAAAAACGACCAGGAAAAAAAGGCCATCGAACTCCTGAAATCAATCAGCAAAATACCTTCGCTCATGCAGGATGACGACCGGGTAAAAAATGAAGCCAGGGAACTACTCAAAGACTGGGAATAATCAGATAACCTTTCCTTTCCACTTTCCGCTTCGGATATAGAAATAGGACATGGCAAACATAAACGACCAGTAAAGCCACTCACTCATCCATCCTATCACGATGGGAAGATGCAGCCATTCAAAAACCACATATACATATGCACTGTAAATAATAATCGTTATAAATTCTATCAGAAGGTTGACCCTTGAATTACCCGTACCTGTCACGGCATTCAGCCATACAGTACCAAAAGACATCAGCACAAGCGCCAGCGAAACCACGCGGACAACCGGTAATGCAGTCTGTATAAATTCATCTCCCTGTCCGTATATAGACAGAAACAACTCCGGAAAAATATTCAGAATGATACAGATAAATATTGCGGAGCCCGTACTCAGTCGCACAATCTTTCTTATCAGTTCAGGTACACGTTCCTGCAAACCCTGACCAATGATATTACTCACCATGCTGTTGCAGGTGGCTGCAAAGGCCCATGAAAACATTCCAAACAGTCCAAAAATATTTCTCATGGTATTCGAGATCGCCAGATCATGCCTGCTTTGCTGATTCCGCTCGATGAGAATATAAAAAAACTCCCAACTGATGATGCTGATGGCATGCTGAAAGATCAGCGGCGAAGACTGCTGCAGGATCAGCCGGGTATTTTTTGCATCGAATGTAAGATTGCTGAAGAGTGCAAATCGTTTGCCTATTCCTTTGAGATGTATGACCCAGAAAACCACGGCCATGCCCAGAAATTCCGCGATGATAGAAGCCACCGCAGCGCCGTTGAATCCGAGATTTGGAAAGCCCCATTTGCCAAAAATAAATACATAATCAAAAAATACGTTCGACAATGCCTCGGCAATTGTGCCAGCCACCAGGTATTTGCTCTGGTTCGTACCTACCAGCAATGCATTGCGCATCTGGTAGATATAAAGAAAGGGCAGTCCCCAAATCCTGATCTTGAGGTATTCGATGGCCTGATCTCTGATAGCAGGGTCTTTGATACTCATCTCCATCAGAGTCGGGGCGACGAGATAGGTGATCAAAATGCCCAGCGCTGCAATACCCATTGAGATACCGATGCCCTGTGTAAATAACCTTCCGATTTCTCCCGTTCTGTTTTCACCTGCTCTTCTCGATATCAGCGCCTGCAGGCCATTGTTGAGTCCATAACCAATTGCCGCGAATATGAGATAGTAAACTCCTGTAATACCTGCAGTTGAAAGCGCATTGGCACTTTCAGGTCCGGTATTATGAAGATGCCCGAGAAAAATATTGTTTGTTATGAAATTGAGCTGGGGCACAAGAATGCCAAAACTGATTGGCAGAGCCATCTTCAATATCTGTCGGTTTGAGACGCCAACCCTTAAATTGCCATTGCCCGTTATACTGCTCATATCAAATGCGGGTGCAAACCTATAATAAAATATATTATTTTGCACCGCTTATTATGACCAAGACATTATTCAACATACCAGGCGAACCTGAAAATGCAGACTGGCAACAATGCCGGCTCACGATGGAAGTGGGCAGACACCTGTTCAGCTACGCCGTGACCGGGCACGACAACCGCCTGTTACGGTTAAGGTCATACGAAATGGAAAATGGCAGCATTCGCGATCTGGCCGACGGACTCGATGAAGTAATTTCAAACGATCCCGTACTCCGCGAAGAAATGAATGAAACCGTGGTGATGTACAATTTCCCAGAATCACAATTTGTGCCGGAAGAATATTTCGACATCAATCTCGATAGAGACTGGCTTGATCTCCTGCAGGGGGATTGTACAAAAGGGACCATACTGAGTGAGAAAATTCCGGGATGGAAGCAATACAATGTATTCAGAGTGCCCGGAGAAATTCACCCGCTTTTTCAGAGAAGATTTACAAACGGAAAATACTGGCATTACTACAGCCTGCTGCTTAAATGCAACCGCGAAAAATTTCACGATAAAAAAGAATCACTGCAGGTTATTTTTTATCCGGACTGCATACTTACAACGGCTGTTGATAGCAAAGGGCTGCAACTGTTGCAGCGATTCCCGTACCAAACCGCTGAAGATGTTTGTTATTACCTGCTGAATGTTTGCGCGCAGCTCGGGCTCAATGCGTCTACCGTTCCCCTTGGTTTATCCGGTATGCTCGACGAATCGTCGGCCGTCTATAACGAGATGTTTAAATACTTCGGTGGTATCCGACTCGAAGAAGCTCCCGCAGCTGCTGCTATTCCGGGAATGGAAGCTTACCCGCCGCATTTTTTCTCACCTATCCTGAAACTGGCTTCATGCGTATCATAAGCGGCAAATACGGAGGCAGAAGACTGCATCCGCCGGCAAGCATGCCGCATACAAGACCCACCACAGATATTGCCAAAGAAGGACTATTCAATGTACTGCAGAATAATATTGAGTTTGAAGGAATGAAGACACTCGATCTTTTTGGAGGTACAGGCAGCATCAGTTATGAACTCGCATCCAGAGGCGCAGCAGACCTTACGCTGGTAGAAAAAGATCCGGTGATGCATGATTTTATAAAAAAGAATATCGAAACATTCGAAATTGCAAACTGCCGCGTTTTCAAAATGGATGTTTTCAAATTCATCGACCAGTGCCACGAAAAATTTAATTTCATTTTTGCCGGCCCGCCTTATGCGCTCAGTACAATCGACCAGTTGCCTGTCCGCATCCGCGAAAAAAAGTTGCTGGAACCAGGAGGTTGGTTTGTACTGGAACATACACCGCGCAACAGTTATAGAAAAGATCCCTGGTATAAGGCAGAAAGAAATTACGGCACCACCATTTTCTCCGTTTTTATCGACAACGAACATGCCTGATAAAATATTTGTAACCGGCATAGGGACCGGCGTTGGTAAAACGCTGGTAGCAGCTATTCTCGCTGAGGCGCTGCATGCCGCTTACTGGAAACCAGTGCAGGCGGGTTATGACGATGGCACAGACAGCACCTGGATATCAGATAACACAGATACGGTCGAAATCTTCCCGGAAGGATTTCGCCTGCGACTGCCCGCATCGCCCCATATTGCTGCAAGAGAAGAAGGATTGCGGATAAGTGTAAACGACATCGCTGAAAGAATACCCCAAACAAATAAAAAATTAATCATGGAAGGCGCCGGAGGATTGCTGGTGCCAATAAATGAAAATGAAACCGTTGCCGACCTCATTGTGGCATTGGGAGCAAAGGTTGTTTTGGTGAGCAGAAATTACCTGGGCAGTATCAATCATTCACTGCTCACTGCCGCGGTTTGCAAACAATATGGCATCCAGGTAGCCGGATGGATATTCAACGACCAGTTTATGTCTTATGAAAATGAAATTGAAAAATGGACAGGCATTCCATCGCTGGGTTCCATTCCATTTACAAAAAATCCGGATAAAAATTTTATACTTCAACAGGCCGCAATACTAGGCCCGGGATTGAATAAAAGTTTATGACAAAAAGCGAACTCAGACAAATTTTCAAGTCCCGGCGCAGCCAGCTGTCCTCACAGGAAATGCTGAAGACGAATGACCTGATACTGATCCGGTTTCAGCAGATTGCTTTTGATGCCGACATTTCTACCATGCTGAGTTATTCACCGGTAAAAGGATTGAAGGAGGTAGACACACATACACTGACAGATTTTCTCGCGTTCAGAATTCCCGGCCTTACTGTCGCTTATCCCGTTGCCGACTTCGCTACCCATACCATGAAAGCGATTGTCGTCAGCGAAGATTCAGCATTTGAGGAAAATAAATACGGCATTGCAGAACCCATAGACGGGACCTTGATTGACCCCGGCGAAATTGACCTGGTATTTGTTCCAATGCTTGCATTTGATCAGAAAGGTTACCGTGTAGGTTATGGCAAAGGATTTTATGATCGGTTTCTGGCAGACTGCCGGGAAGACTGTATCCGAATCGGTTTCTCATTTTTTGACCCCGTTCCCGCCATCAGCGACATCAATCAATTTGATGTACCTTTAAACTACGGCGTCACGCCGGATGTTGTTTATGAATTTTAATATTCCGTTTTTAAGACCAATCCGCATACTTCTCTTTCCCTTCTCACTGGTTTACTGGCTGGCTATTTTTATCAGAAACAAGATGTTTGACAATGGCCTGCTCAATACGCACCGTTTCAACATACCCATCATCTGCGTGGGGAACGTGGCCACCGGCGGTACAGGCAAGTCGCCCATGGTAGAATACATTGTGAAAACCCTGAAAGATCATATAAAACTGGCCACGCTTAGCCGCGGCTATAAAAGGAAAACCAGTGGCTACGCATTGGCAAATAACTACAGTACAGCTCTGGAAATCGGTGATGAGCCCATGCAGTTTCATCTGAAGTTTCCGGATGTGGCCATTGCAGTGGGCGAGGAAAGGGCAGAGGCAATACCCCAGATTCTGCATGACCACCCAGACACCAGGGTGATCATCCTGGATGATGCGTTTCAGCACCGCACGGTAGAGGCTGGTCTCAATATTGTACTGACAGACCAGAACAATCTCTATAGCCGCGACTGGTACCTGCCGACTGGGGACCTGAGAGACGAAAAACGGAGCGCAAAACGGGCTGACATCATTGTGGTCACCAAATGCAAGCCCGATCTTTCGCTGAAAGAAAAAGTCGAAATTGAGCAGGAACTTGATCTGAGAGAAGGACAACAGATTTTCTTTACCTGTATCCGCTATGGGATGCCCTACCATCTGCTCACAAAAAACACGGAGTATATCAGTCCGGAAACAGAGGTATTGCTGGTCACAGGTATTGCCAATCCGGCTCCGCTGAAAATGATGCTGGATGAAAACGCAAAAACGTACTACGAACTGGCATACAACGATCATCATATTTTCACAATTGATGATCTGAACGATGTCATCAAACGCTTTGAAGGAATCAATGCAGAGCAGAAGATGATTGTAACAACCGAAAAGGACGCCGTGAGGCTGGTAAAATTTGAGAAAGAACTGCTAAAGCTGCCCATTTACGCCGTTCCGATTGAACAACAGTTTCTCTTCAATGAAGGCACCCGCTTCAACTCTTTAATCGGTACATTTATAAAAGAATTTGAACACAGAACATCCAATAATTATGACAAGAAAAAAGGAGAAAAAGAAGACAAAAAAAACCTCCGCTGACAATACTTTCAAAGGCAAGCTTGATATCACCCGCTCAGGTATGGGCTATGTGATTGTAGAAAAGCTGGAAACCGATATCCTGGTCCGGCCCAACGATTTCAATACAGCCATGCATGGAGACACCGTGAGAGTTTCCGTGTCGGAAGAAAAAGGAAGAAGCGGTAGAAGGCAGGGCAAGGTGACGGAAGTGCTGGAAAGAAAGCAAACGGAGTTTATGGGAAGAATAGACGTGAGTGAAAACTTTGCTTTTTTTATCGGCGAAACCGATAAACCCATGCCCGATATTTATATCCCGCTTGATAAACTCAACGACGCGAAAGATGGAGATAAAGTAGTGGTAAAGCTGACGAGCTGGGAGAAAAACAGGAAACCCGCCGGTGAAGTGATACAGATCATGGACATGAGTGATGTGAACGACATCGCCATGAAAGAGATCATCATGGAAAACGGCTTCGCAATAAACTTTCCTGATGAAGTGCTCGAAGAATCTGCAAGGCTTCCGGATGTACTTTCAAAAAAAGAGATAGAAAAGCGCCGCGACTTTCGCAAGCTGCTCACATTTACCATCGATCCGGTAGATGCAAAGGATTTTGATGACGCCATTTCATTTCGTGTATTAAAAAATGGCAACTACGAGATCGGTGTACATATAGCAGATGTCAGTTATTATGTAGAACCCGAAACGACGCTTGACAAAGAAGCGTATGCCAGGGCCACTTCGGTATATCTTCCGGACCGTGTGAATCCCATGCTGCCAGAAAGAATTTCAAATGAATTATGCAGCCTCCGGCCGAATGAGGACAAGATGACTTTTTCTGCTGTTTTCGAAATAAGCGCAAAAGGCGATATCAAAGAGCAGTGGATTGGCCGTACAGTGATTCATTCAGATCGCAGGTATAGTTATGAAGAAGTCCAGGAGATCATCGAGAAATCTGAAGGCGATTACAAAGATGAAATTCTGATACTGAACAGTCTTGCACAAAGATTCAGAAAACAGCGTTTCAAAAAAGGAGCAATCAACTTCACCACGCAGGAAGTGAGGTTCAAGCTCGATGAAAAAGGAAAGCCGATCGGTATTGTGGTAAAAGAAAGCAAGGAAGCGCATCAGCTCATCGAAGAATTCATGCTGCTTGCCAACAGGGCCGTAGCGGAATACATCGGCAAGATAAAAATCAACAAAAAACCGGTTCCTTTTCCTTACCGCGTACATGCCACGCCGGATGAGGAGAAACTGATGCCGTTTGTTGAATTTGCAAAAAAATATGGACATAAGTTCGATACAAAAACGCCGGCAGGTATCGCAGCGTCTTTCAATCAGATGCTGCTGGACGTAGAAGGAAAACCAGAGCAGCATGTATTGCAGCAACTGGGAATAAGGACGATGGCGAAAGCAATTTACACGGCCGAAAATATTGGGCATTACGGACTGGGGTTTGAGCATTACACGCATTTTACCTCACCAATACGCCGCTATCCCGATATCATGGTGCATCGCATACTGCAGGAAGCACTGGATGAAGACATCAAGCCTGACAAGAAGATGGAGGCGAGGTGTAAGCATTGCAGTGAGAGGGAAAGGGCAGCGATGGATTCAGAACGCGCGGCGAATAAATACAAGCAAGTTGAATTTATGCAGGATAAGATTGGAGAGGAGTTTGATGCCGTGATCAGCGGGGTATCGTCTTTTGGCTTCTGGGCAGAAACGATCGAACACAAATGCGAGGGCCTGGTAGGCATCAACAGCCTTTTTGATTACGATGATTTCAGACATGTAGAAAGTGATTATTGCCTGGTCGGAAAGCGCAGCGGGCGTACATTCCGCATGGGCGATAAGGTGCG
>JACMLD010000312.1 GCA_014379785.1 Chitinophagaceae bacterium | reverse complement strand
TGGGAGCCGGAATAGTTATTGATGGTAAGGTCTGGAATGGAAGACACGGAATTGCAGGAGAGTGGGGACATAATTTTCTCGACGAGTCAGGAGGTCCCTGCTATTGCGGACAAACAGGCTGCGTTGAACGTGTGCTGAGCGGACCCTGTCTCCAGTCATATTACAAATCGGTCGCAGGAAAGGAAAAATCATTGAAAGAAATTGCGCAGTCAGCGAGAGATGGTTCTGATCCATTTGCGGTAGAAACCATTGACCGGCTGTGCGCGTTTTTCGGGAAAGCGGTTTCTGTCATCACAAATGCGCTGGACCCGGATGTCATCATTATTGGCGGTGGTGTCGGCAATATTGCCGAGCTCTATGAGCGCGGCCGCGAAAGCCTTTCAAAATATATTTTCAATAATGGTGTATCGGTTCCGATTTTGAAACCAACGCTGGGTGATAGCGCCGGGGTTTTTGGAGCTGCTGCACTGGTAGCTTCAGAAAACAGTATCTAGTATTCGTTTTGGCGACCGTTGAAATTATACCTTTGCAGTCATAAAAAATCAAGACATGAAGTTTCGCAATTTTAAGTTGGTTGGATATGTTGTTTATGGAAGAGGGGCTTTTGATCAGCTCGATGAAATTCTCGCACCGCAAAGAAAGGGCGAGGCGCCGATGATTTTTCTGGTCGACCATTTTTTTGAAGGAAAGCCATTGGCTGACCGGGTGCCGCTTCGCGGAAAAGACAAGATTATTTTTGCAGATGTAACATATGAGCCAAAAACAAAAAAGGTTGATGCACTGGCAGCGCAACTCAAGGATGAATTCGGAACCGTCAGTGGGGTAATTGGTATTGGCGGCGGTTCTACCATGGATCTGGCAAAAGCAGTGGGTTTGATGATGACCAATCCCGGTTCTTCTGCAGATTACCAGGGCTGGGACCTGGTAAAAGTTCCGGGTGTATACAAGGCAGGCATTCCCACGCTAAGCGGGACTGGTGCGGAAGTATCCCGAACCACCGTACTGACGGGACCGACCAGAAAACTCGGCATGAACTCTGATTTCACACCGTTTGATCAAATCGTTCTGGATCCTGAACTCACAGCCAACGCACCGTTCAATCAGCGTTTTTATACTGGTATGGACTGTTATATTCACTGTATTGAGAGCCTGGAAGGCACCTACCTCAATGAGTTCAGCAAGAGTTATGGTGAAAAAGCACTCGAACTGTGCCGGAAGGTCTTTGTAGAAAAATCTGAATGGGATGATGAATGTGACGAGCAGCTGATGATGGCTTCTTATGCAGGCGGAATGAGTATTGCTTATTCGCAGGTGGGTGTTGCACACGCAGTAAGCTATGGATTGAGTTATCTGCTGGGCACCAAACACGGTATTGGTAATTGTATAGTGATGGACCACCTCGAGGAATATTATCCCGAAGGTGTGAAGGAATTCAAGTACATGGTTGCAAAAAACAATATTGAAATTCCCAAAGGGATATGCAAGGGACTGAGTGATGAAGATTTCAATAAAATGATAGATGTGTCCATGGGTATGAAACCCCTGTGGGAAAATGCCCTTGGCAAAGACTGGGAGAAGATCATGACACGCGAAAAACTGCGGACTCTTTATGAAAAATTTTAACGGGCGGCCATAAGGTAAAAGCATGCAACAAAACAAATATCTCCGTTATCTGGCAATACCGTTTAGTTTCAATCCGGAGAGAACGAAGGAGATCCTGCACGTAAATCCCACTGCAGCCCCGCTACGAGTTGAGCCCGAGTCTTCCATCATAAATGTATACGACTACAACGCTGAAATGATCGAAGAAAAAACGCTGTCCACTCTTGAACAGTGTTATGTATACAGAAACTCCGGGCGTATCACCTGGATAAATGTAGATGGCCTTAGAAAATCAGATGTAGAAAATATTTGTCAGCACTTTGGTGTCCACCCACTACTAACCGAAGATATCCTGAGTATCAACCAACGTCCGAAAATGGATGAGGTGGAAGGTGTTTTGTACTGTCTTTTGAATATGCTTTATTTCAATGCTGAGTTAAAGACTGTCGAAACCGAACAGATCAGCATTATTCTTGGCAACGATTTTGTTTTGAGCTTTCAGGAAGATGCAAGTCGTGACGTCTTTGATCCGATAAGGTCGAAATTGAGGATTCCCAAGAGCAATATCCGGCAAAGGACTGCTGATTACCTGTTATATTCTATGCTTGACATGATAGTAGATAATTATTTTGTTGTGATGGAAAAACTTGGTGAGCAGCTTGAGATAGTTGAGGAAGAGGTAATAAAGGGCAGCACCAAAAGGTCGCTGGCCCGCATAAACCAGGTAAGGAAAGAGCTGATAGTATTGAAAAGAAATACAGCGCCTGTTCGCGATCTGGTGAATGGCATACTGAGAAGTGAGAATGATCTCCTTGAAGATCGGACCACAAAATATTTTAAAGATGTGTCGGACCATATTGTGCAGGCTTATGATCTGAGTGAAAACTATCGTGACATGATGACGAGTATGCAGGACTTGTATATAAACAATGTAAACCTCAAACTCAATGAGGTGATGAAAGTAATGGCTATTGTCACATGTCTGCTTGCACCGGCTACCGTGATAGGAGGTATTTTTGGAATGAACTTCGATGTCATTCCTGCTGCGCATAATCAGTATGGTTTTTTTCTGGCAGTAGGCAGCATGCTGATAATCCCAATCGTTATGATTGTAATTTTTAAAAAACGCGGTTGGTTTTAGTCTACCTGATTTGTGTGGGCTGTTTGTATACCGGCACGGTGCTGCAGGGTTCACCGTACATAATACTTTTTACATATGGACGGAGCAGCTTTGTAATTTCCAGGTATGCGAATTCGCCAACCGGCAGATCGCCGCAGCCTTTTATCACCACCCGCTTTCCTTCAAAAGACTTCGCATCAATTTTCTGAATGTTTCGGAGAAAGATGGTCTTCATAAGAAATTCTTCGTCGCCCGAAACAATGTCGAGCGCGTGTGGCTGCAGGTAGGAAGCCACCAGCATATAAGCCCATACGGGAATGATGGCATCTGCAGTACATGTGACTGCTACAAAGCAATTGTCGTAAACGGAAAAATCGAGTTGTTTGAGGGCTTCGCGAAAATCTTTTTCCTTGAGTATCATACCCATAAAAAGATAGTCTTTGAGATCAAAGATCGCTACCGGCGATGCAGGATAAAAATCCTCCAGGTTGATTTCCTGCAATCCACTTTCCGCTACTTTATTGGTGATTATATCCGGCATATTACAAAACTAAAACATTTTTCACGGTGGTTTTGTTAACGATGGGCATAAAAAAAGGGCGCACCGGGCGCCCTTGCGAATTTTCTGATATCTTATTAAAAATACTTACTGCGGTTGTCTTTTACTTTCGCGGATTTTCTGAGGACATCTATTCCGCGCTGAGCTGCACTGGATTTCTGACTCATGATCATGCCGATCTGCTGCTGTTCAACATTTGCGCCGGTATTAGCCCTGGCATAAATGTTTTCAGGCTGCACTACAAACACACCAGCATTGCCTGCCAGGGGTGCTGAAATTTTTCCTTTTGATGCCGGGTTGAAAACGTAGCCACCCACTTTTGCTTCCATTCCTGCGTTTGGAAAATTTGGTGCCTGAAAGCTCAGGCTGTCTGCGCGCTGTACCTGTACTCCCATTGCAGATGCAACGGCCTGGAGATTGGTTGGTGTGCCGATCTTTTGTTTCAGCTGTTCAGCTTTCTTACGGTTGCGGATGATGTATTCAACCAGTGGTCTTGCCTTAGCGGGAGACATGGCTCCTTCTTCGCTGATGTCTGTAACCATTGCAACAATGAACTTGTCATCTACTTCAAACATTTCAGAAACATCGCCCTTGTCTGCATCATAAACCCATTTCACGAGTTGACGGCTGGAGCCTACACCGGGAACGGCCATGTCATTTGGTTTAATTTCTGATGCGAGTAGTTTATTGTAGTTGCGTTTTGTAATGTTTTCGTCAAATGCTTTTTGATTGCGGCTTTCGCTGGCGAACTGGCTGGCGAGACCGGAAGCAGAATCAGAAGTTAACTGGCTTGGCATAATCGTTTTTGCCAGGTAAGCAACATTGTATGCAGTTTCAAAATTTTTCTGGCTCATTACTTCCATATAATGGTAGCCAACATAATCCTGGCTTTCTGCCTTCACCACTTTCTTGGTGCCGGCCGGCTCAAAAAATGCGACATCGTAAAAAGGTTTCACGAGGTTGGTAGTGGAAGCGAATTCGTATTCACCCTTCATGAGTTTCTGATCGGGTCTGTCGAGTTTACTTCCTTCGTCGTCATTGTATTTTGTAGCCAGTTCGTCGAAGCTTGCTCCGTTTCTGATCGCGAGTGCAATGCTGTCAGCGAGTTTTTTCGCAGTGCTGTCATCGCGCATTTGCGGATTCTGGCGATCTGCCATTTTTATGAGTATGTGGCGGACTTTCACGCTGTCGGGCATTGATTTTTTTGAAATCATTTTTGCGACGGTAATGCTGGTAGCGTCGAAGTACGGTCCGAATACTGCGCCGTCTGCCAGGTTGCGAATGGTATCTGCATTTGGCATCTGCATTTTTGATCTCAGGACATACTGCTGATTGTAATTTATCTGGGTATTGTTTCTTGAGAGAAAAATATTGAGATCAGATTCCGGTGTTTTTACAAATTCATCTTTCTGCTGGTTGAGGCTCTCAATCAGGTTGGCGGTATCTGCGGTTGAAGGTGAAG
>JACMLD010000311.1 GCA_014379785.1 Chitinophagaceae bacterium | reverse complement strand
CTGATTACATTTTTTATGATAACCACCGCATGGAGCAAGCCAACGGTTATGAAACTGGCGATGCCGGCGGATGGTGGAACACCACAGCCAGAGAGCACAGTTATCACGCTGATACCGCTGGAAGAAAACAAACTTTTTTACTATGAGGGGCAGCCGGACATCGCGCTGAGCAATGGTGGCGTTGGCATTACTTCCTTTGCAAGTGTGCGCGGACTGATAAGGAATAGCCAGGACAGGCTATCGCGCAGCAAAAAGTTTAAACGCACCGATCTGATGGTTGTAATAAAGCCAGGGGAGGGCTGTAGTTATGGAAACATCGTTGACCTGCTGGATGAAATGCTGATTGGTGATGTGAGACATCACGCACTGACAGAATTGACTGCCGTGGAAACATCGGCCATTGCAAAATTGAGCAGAGAATAGTTTTGGTGTATCTTGACGCTTAGTTTTTTATGCGTCTTACTTCGAAACTTTTGTGGGCGGCAGGCATTACGGCAATTTTCTTTGCGGTCAGCTTTCTTTTTCTGCATCCCATTTATTATTCGGGCGATGATGCGTATCTGTTGTATCTGCTTGGGGGAGGATTTGGCTCGCCACCGACTGAATTATTGCATTACAATCACCTCATGCATCCTTTGATCGGCTGGCCGATCAAATCGATGTTTACAGTTTTCCCTTTTATAAACTGGTTTACAATTTTTCTTTATGGTGCACATTTTATATCTATAACCTATATTCTGTATTTACTGCTGCAGAAATTTTCTTTTGTCAGAGCAGTCATGATCCATGCGGTCTTTTTCCTTGTTTTTGAAACCTTTTTTCTGCTGCATGTCACTTTTACCGTAACCGCCGTGGTGGCGGGTATTGCAGGTATCGCGGGATTGATCGTAAAATCAAAAGAAGATGGAGGTTGGAAAAAATTTATCGTGCCTGCGCTGATCGTTTTGATGGGCTCGCTTTTCAGAATTCATTTACTGATACCACTTTTTATACTCAGCCTGCCGTTTGTGCTTGCGCTTATTGGGTATAGCAATAAAATAAAGTTTACGCTCGCAGCCGCTGGTCTGATAGCGGTGATTGCCCTGCTCAATTTTGGGCACAAAGCATATTACCAGTCGGGGATACCCGGATGGAAAAAAGCGGAAGCATACCGGCAGGTAGTATTTGAGTATTTTAATAGCCCGATATATTATGGAAATGAACCGATCTCAGCATACGACACCAAAAGGCAATGGCTTGAATACGGGATATTTATCGACAAGGAGTACCTGTCTCCTTCGGCGATAAAAGAAATTGGCAGGACTGTTCATTTTACCAGGTTGAGGTTGAACGCGGCGATGAAGAACAGTTTTTACTGGTTGTATGTTGAGTCACGCGTTTTTTTTGTTTCTGTAATTTGTATGGTATCGTTGCTATGCTGGTCTTCGGCAATGCGATACAAGATTGCGATCATTGCGAGCGCCGCAGGAGCACTGGCGATGATATGTGCATTGATCATTTTTCTGAAACTTCCTTTTTACATGGTACCGTCGCTCCTCGGTGCGGTGATCGTTTTTTCTGCATTGGGAACAAATACCGATACTGTTTTTGAGCCCAGGGTAATGTCGTTTAACTGGATGCTGTTGCCTTTTTTATGTGCGGGTTGGGGTGTGGTGCGAGCCGCAAAAATTGATGCATCGAACAGGGAGTTGAATGAAGGTTTTCAAAGAATGCATCTCGAAGTCAAGAACCATCCTTCCAGTTTGTTTGTGGTGACTGAAGATTTTTTTCCCATCGATTTTATATCCGTCTGGGATGCCCCGGCGAAATTTCCCCTTCCGAATGTGCTTTTCAAGGATCATTTTTTTAATAATACCGACGGGCCGATTCTGCGGAGATTTGGTTTGCGTCGTCCGGATGATGTGTGGACGAACAGCAATGTTTTGTTCTGGGGACGGCAGATGGGCGCACTAAAAAAGTATAACCGCGAAGTAAAAAAACGTGAGATCAATTTTTCTTATCCGTTGCCTGCATTCAAAGATGCGGAAGTAAGAAGGGTTTTACGATAGTTGGTGACGCGCCTGCGCAGATCATCGCGAATATTGATGTAAAAAATATTGATATCGCCGATGTGAAAATTTTTTCTTCTGATAAGAAAGCCACCGGGCATATGTAGTTTGTCGATCCAGAGCACACCATTTTTGATTTCTGCACCTGCTACATATTTATTGAGCTTATTGAAGTTTCTGAGAACGGAGCCTTTGTTTAGTGTATGGGGTGCGTATTCGCCGGTAGTTGTCCAGGTCAGCGGGTTGGTCACCAGGCCGGTGTTGTTTTCTTTTTTTACAAAGTCGGGCAGGTAATCTTTTTTATAAGTGCGCCATCCGATGAGGCAACCTGCCTGCGTTGAGTCTGCGCACATGCGCAGCTGTGTAAAGTAGTTGTTGGGGATGTACATGCCGAGTATATATGCGGCGACCAGCTGCTTTTTCAACTCACCGTTTTCAAAAAATTCTTTCAGCAATCTTTGTGAATGATTGCTGCCCTGACTGTGTGATGCGATGATGATGGGATGGTTGTTGTTGTAGTTTGACAGATAATAAAGAAATGCTTGCCGGACATCCTGGTAGGCAAGTTCAAATGCCTGTAAGGCGAGGCTTGTATCTATGGTAAAATATGAGCGCATGTTTGCCTGGCGGTAGCGGGGGGCGAAGACACGGTATTCGTTGAATGCGCTTGCCTGGTAGAGCATGCTTGAGTAGTCGGTTTTTGCATTGAGGGTAGGGTCAGAAAGGGCTGCATTCCAGTCAGGGTTTTCGCGGTCGGTGAAACTGGTCGGGTGAATAAAAAACACATCGACGGTCGAATCGTACAGATGTTCCGGAATGAGAGGGGCAGGAATGCTGTCGGACGGATCGTGTTTACCGGGCAGGGCCGCCCAGTTATCTGGATTTGCATAAGTGGACAATGAAGAATCGGAAGCGGGTTGATCGTAAACTGACAGATGTTTCAGGTATTTTGGACTGCAGCCGAAAAGCAGCATGGACAATAGCAGGAGGCGGGATGCAGGCAAAAATGGATTCATCGTGTAAAAGTAAATAATAGTGAATATTTCCTAATTTTATCGGCTCGATTGTTCACAGTAAAATAAGTAACATGTCAATTCCCGTTGTTGATCTGGCCGATTTTCTGAGTGGCGATCCCACCCGTAAAAAGCAGTTCGTGGCCCAGCTTGGAAAAGCATATGAGGAAGTTGGCTTTGTGGCTGTAAAGAATCACGGCATTCCGGATGATGTGATTGCCGATTTATATAAGTATGTGCAGCAATTTTTTTCGCTGCCGCTCGAAAAGAAAAGGAATTATGAAGTGCCCGGACTGGCTGGCCAGCGTGGCTATACGTCGTTTGGTAAGGAGCATGCAAAAGGCAGTGACGCACCGGATTTGAAGGAGTTTTATCAGCACGGCCAGATTGTGGAAGACAATGATCCGGTGAAAAGCGAGTATCCTGACAATGTGAAGATTGGTGATGTAGAACCTTTTTCACCTACCATGAATAAGGCGTATAAGGCCTTTGAGAAATCTGGAAAGGCGTTGCTGCAGGCTATTGCATTATACCTCGGACTGGGTGAATATTTTTTTGACAAGCATATTCACAATGGCAATTCCATTCTTCGTGCCATTCATTATCCACCCATCACTTCTGAGCCAAAATCTGCTATTCGTGCAGAGCAGCATGAGGATATTAATCTAATTACGCTGCTTGTGGGTGCTTCTGCAGGTGGATTGCAGATCCTCAACAAAAAAGACGAGTGGGTTGAGGCCGTCTCTGAATCCGACCAGATAGTGGTGAATGTGGGAGATATGCTGCAGCGATTCACGAATAATAAGCTGAAATCAACCACACACAGGGTGGTCAATCCGCCGCGTGAGTTCTGGCATACATCCCGGTTTTCCATTCCATTTTTCCTGCATCCCAGGAGCGAGATGAGTCTTGCCTGTCTGGAAAGTTGTGTAGATGAAAAGCATCCCAAAGCATATCCCGATGCAACTGCTGGAGAGTACCTCGACGAGCGTTTGCGGGAGATTGGACTAAAAAAATAGACCGTTCAGCCATCGATTTTTACCGTTTGTCATTTCTGAAAATATTTTGTAAATTGGGGTTTTAGCCCGGAAGTCACTCCCATGGCTCATTTAGAGCTAAACCGGTTTCCATTGTATGAATGTTACCTTCCCTAAGTTGGTACTTTGTGTTGCATAGTACTGTTTTCTTCCTATATTTGTGATGTCAACGATGAAAAACAGACTAAACCGTTCGAAGAAATCAGCCAGAGGGTAGCGGGAGAACACATTAAACCTTATCGGCCTTTATTAAACCTTATCCCCTCCTTCTTCCTCTGGGTGATGACTTCGAAAATAAAAAAGAGCGTATGAATATAGAAAACACACAGAGCCAGATGCGAAAGGGGATTCTGGAGTTTTGTATCCTTTCCATCATCCGGCGGGGTGAAGCGTACCCGAGTGATATCGTGGAAGAGATGAAGGGGGCTAACCTGAACATTTTCGAAGGAACCCTTTACCCGCTTCTCACCAGATTGAAAAATGCCGACATGCTCACCTACCGCTGGGTAGAAAGCAACTCGGGCCCGCCCAGAAAATATTTCTCCCTCACCGATAAAGGAGAAGTTTTTTACAAGGAACTGGAGGCAACATGGATTGAACTGGCCAATGCGGTAAATGCGCTGGCTAAAAAAACAGAGAGCCTTCCAGACACTACTAATCAAAACCCATCCTTCTAACTCAACCTCCAAACACAGCACAATGAAAAAGATCATCAACATAAATTTTCAGGGAAGGGTTATCCCGATTGAGGAAACCGCTTACGACACCCTGAAACAATATATAGATAGTCTCCGAAGGTATTTCGCCAACGAAGACGGAAGAGATGAAATCATCAACGACATCGAAAGCAGAATTGCCGAATTGTTTTCTGAAAGAATCAAAAGAGGCAGCGCATGTATTACGGACGAAGATGTAAGCGCAGTGATGATGAGTATCGGCCGCCCGCAGGACTTCGACCAGGAATCAGGCGAAGGTGCATTTGGCGAGCAGCCAGCATCTGCAGGCGCAGCTTCACAGGAACAGCAACAACAACAGCACAATTACCAGTATACGACAGCTACCGGCAGAATGTTTCGCAACCAGGATGATAAAATCATAGCAGGTGTGTGTAGCGGTCTGGCAAACAGTCTCCGTATTGACCCTGCCATCATGCGTGTGTTGTTTGTGTTACTCTTTGGAATGACGTTCTGGATATACATTATATTATGGATAGTGCTTCCTGCACAATCGGTAAAGACGCAGATCACAAAGCGTCTTTATCGTAATCCGGAAGGAAAGGTAATCGGCGGTGTTTGTGCCGGCCTTGCTTCTTATTTCAAAACAGATATCTGGATACCAAGATTAATTTTCGCTTTGCCATTGCTGGTGAGCATTCTCAACGGTGCATTTCACGGGCCATGGTTTGATTTCGATTTCTTCCCAGGTTTTCTTACAGGCTCAATCACCGGGACATTGTTTGTAGTATATGTAATACTCTGGATTGTTTTACCTGAAGCAAATACCGCTTCAGAAAAACTGGAAATGCGCGGAGAAAAAATTGATATCAACAGCATACGTGATACTGTGCAGGGTGACCTGCAGGGATTTAAGGAAAGGGCAAAAGATTTTGGCGCCGAATTGAAAGAAACAGCGGAAGGCCTTGGTGCGAGAGCAAAAGAATTTGGTCAGCAGGCAGGCGAACGCGCAAAAGCTTTTGCCGCCGAAACAGCTCCCGCAGCAAAACGTGCATCAGGCGGACTGGGACATATCATCGGCGTCCTCTTCAAAGTATTTTTCTTTCTGATTGCCGGATCGATTGTCATAGCTCTGCTGGCAGGTCTTGTTGCCCTCTTCGGTCTGGGCGTAGCCATGATGCCCTTCAAAGGTTATATTCTTGACGGAGGAACGCAGAATCTCCTGGCCTGGCTTTCTCTTCTCTTCTTTGTCGGAATACCCATCATAGCATTCATTGTCTGGATCATCCGCAGAATAGCTGGAATCAAAACAAGGAATCACTATCTCGGCTACACATTTGGAGTGTTGTGGATTGTAGGTTTGTTCAGCATCATCATGCTCGGCATAGCCATCAAAAGAAACTTCGATTACACCTCACCGATAGACCAGACGCATACCCTTGTACAACCTCCTACCGGTAAAATGGTGGTAAAGGTGACCAATTCAACTACCCGATATTATGGTGGATGGATGGGCAATATGAGAGGACCTTTTCAACTGATGGACGATAGCCTTGTTTTGAAGAATTTGAGACTGGTCATCAACAAAAGTCCCGACAGCCTTTACCATTTGTCATCAGTAAAAGTTGCCAATGGCAGAACGGGTCCACAATCCACCGATTTTGCTGAAAATATCAAGTACGAAATAAACCAGCAGGACAGCACCCTTTATCTGCCAAACAGTTTCTCTATTCCTGCAGGTTCTAAGTTTCGCAACCAGCGTGTGCAGTTCACTCTTCAGGTGCCTGTTGGTAAGCGCTTTTATATCGACAGATCTGTTCACCGCTTCAACTGGTTCCATATCAACTTTGGTTCAAACAACGATTGGGAGTGGGAAGACAACAGACATAACAATTTCTGGTGGCAGGAAAATACAGAGTATATCATGACTTTGGGTGGAATTGAAAAAGCAGAAGATATTGACAAGAACGGAAATAAGATCAGACGCGATGATGACAATGATGACCGCAATGATCGCGACGAGGAAATATATCAGTATCGCTACAACCAGATTGAAGATTCAATAAAGGAAAAAGCAAAAGACAAGTTTCGCGAAGAAATGAGGATCAAGGACAGCATAGAGCGCGAGAATAAAGTGAAAGAAGTTATCAAAGCAAAGGCCATGATGGAGAAAAAGAAGCAGGATGAAATGAGAAGAGCATATGCTTACCAGGACATCGTTTCTCCGGTGATGGTGTTTGAAAAGTTAATCCCTTAACCTGCATGCCGCTGTCGTTTCCCGGCCTGGCCGGGAACAATGGCAAGCGGGGTTGAAGTTGGAACATAGGCCCGTCGCGTCTGCGAGGGGCCTTTTTTATTGGTTCTTTCCGTTATTTTTGCAGGCCTACTTTCAATTCATTTTAAAGCGTTTATGAAAAATACACCGTTTACTCAGAAGCATATCGGTCTGGGAGCCAAGATGGCGGAATTCGCCGGATACAATATGCCGATCAGCTATTCAGGCATCAACGACGAACACGCAGCAGTAAGAAACAATGCGGGCGTTTTCGATGTCAGCCATATGGGCGAGTTTATTCTCAAAGGCCCGGGTGCACTCGACCTCATTCAGCGCGTTACCACCAATGATGCATCGAAATTAACCGATGGCAAAGCGCAGTATAGCTGTATGCCCAACCAGGAAGGAGGCATCGTAGATGATCTGCTCATATACTGCATTGAACAGAACAAGGTGTATATGATTGTGGTAAACGCTTCCAATATTCAAAAAGACTGGGACTGGATCAGCAAGTACAACACAGAAAAAGTGGAGATGCACAATATTTCGGACCATACCTGTCTGCTGGCAATTCAGGGTCCGAATGCAACGAAGATTTTGCAGCCGCTGACCGAGAAAGATATTCTCAATCTAAAATATTACACCTTTACCAGAGGCGTTTTTGCGGGTGTTGAAAATGTACTGGTGAGTGCCACTGGTTACACCGGTGCGGGAGGTGTAGAAATTTATTTTGAAGACAAGGGCGATAATGCGGAAAAAATCTGGAACGCGATATTCGAAGCGGGAGCTGCGCAGGGCATCAAGCCGATCGGACTCGGAGCCAGGGATACGCTGAGATTGGAAATGGGCTATTGCCTTTACGGCAATGACATTGATGATACCACTTCGCCGTTGGAAGCTGGGCTTGGATGGATTACAAAATTCACCAAAGAATTTACTGCGAGAGAAATTCTTGAAAAGCAAAAAACCGATGGCATCACCAGAAAGCTTGT
>JACMLD010000310.1 GCA_014379785.1 Chitinophagaceae bacterium | reverse complement strand
CTGTGTGTAGAAATACAGAAACACGAAAAATGATAGTATCGCGTAAAAAATCAACAGTGTTTTTTTTCTGCTTTTGATATAATTACTGAATAACCCAGCTGCTACGTCTCCAAAGGCCAGTGCAACATACTGCAGCATCAGGGATTTTGGCTGATCAAAATCAGCGATGCCAAATTGCTTTGCAAATTCATCTGAGAAACTTATCAGAATCCCGATCACATACCAGACTGGTAAGCCGATAAGAATGGCGCGGAGATACCGGAAAAATCTTTCGCGGTTATTAAAAAACATAAAAAAGTTGCCGAGTTTGACATTGGTTTTTGCCACCGTATCATACATGCGACTCTCCAGTACGCCTACACGAAGCAACAAAAGCGCGAGCCCCATTCCTCCCCCGATAAAATAACAAAGTCTCCAGTTGTCATTGCTCAGATAAAGAATAAAATACGCAGCAATATTGCCGAGCACACCGCTGGTGGCAATGATGGTAGAGCCAATGCCGCGCTTTTCTTTCGGCAACATTTCGCTCACGAGCGTGATGCTTGCACCGAGTTCGCCGGCGAGTCCCAGTCCCGCAAAAAATCTCAGCCATTTGTAATGTTCAACATCCTGGACAAACCCATTGGCAATGGTTACAAGAGAATACAATAAAATGGATCCAAATAATACGCTTTTCCTTCCCCTTTTGTCGCCCATGATACCCCAGAGTATTCCTCCGATTGTCAGTCCCACCATCTGCCAGCTAATGATACTTTCACCAAGATCTTTCCAGTCAGATTCTGCTACTCCGAGGTCGCGGAAACTTGATTTTCTAACGATGTTAAATACCAGCAGGTCATAGATGTCTACGAAAAAACCGAGTGCTCCAACAATGACGGGTAGTGAGAAAAGGCCGGTCTGTAGGGGTTTTGAAGGCTGCATGAATTGATTTATTTATTCAGTCTTTCTTTCAGATCAAGTCCTTCGCTGCGCGATTTGTCTTTCGCGATGTCATAACCGGCATCGGCATGTCTGATAACACCAATCCCCGGGTCATTGCGCAGCACTCTGGCGAGTCTGTCAGCCGCTTCGGGCGTTCCGTCGGCCAATATTACCATACCGGCATGAATGCTATATCCCATTCCTACGCCACCGCCGTGGTGAAGACTGACCCAGCTTGCACCGCCAGCGGTATTCATCAAAGCATTCAATATTGGCCAGTCGGCCACTGCATCGCTGCCGTCCAGCATCGATTCGGTTTCGCGGTTTGGGGACGCAACCGAACCCGTGTCCAGGTGATCCCTTCCGATTACGATGGGTGCTTTGACTTTTCCTGTGCGGACAAGTTCGTTGAATGCGGCGCCTGCTTTTTCTCTTTCTCCCTGTCCCAGCCAGCAGATTCTTGCGGGCAGACCCTGAAATGCTATTCTTTCCTTTGCCAGTACTAGCCAACGCTGCAGGCTCTTGTTTTCGGGAAAGAGCTTTGCTATGACTTCATCGGTGACGGCAATGTCGGCGGGATCGCCACTGAGTGCAGCCCAGCGAAAGGGGCCTTTGCCTTCGCAAAACAATGGACGGATATATGCCGGCACAAAACCTGGAAAATCAAAGGCATTTTCAAGTCCGTGTTCTTTCGCCCTTGCACGAATATTGTTTCCGTAATCAAATGTGATGGCTCCCCTGCTTTGCATGGCAATCATCAGTTCCACATGCAGCTTCATCGAATCGTACGCAAGAGAAATGTATTTCTTCGGATCTTTTGTTCTCAATTCTTTTGCCTCTTCGTAAGAAACACTGTGCGGCCAGTATCCGATCAGCGGGTCATGAGCCGAGGTCTGATCGGTCAGCGTATCTGGAATGATATTTCTTTCCAGCATTCTCTGAAGGAGGTGAACGGCATTACAGAGGACGCCGATGGATAAGGCTTCACCGTTTTTTTTCGCCTGAACAGCCCGATCGATTGCTTCATCCATGTCTTCGATGAGAAGGTCGCAATATCTTGTTTCCAGTCTTTTTTCAATTCTCCATTTTTCTACTTCGGCAATGAGCGCAACACCTTCGTTCATCGTGATGGCGAGTGGCTGTGCCCCTCCCATCCCCCCGAGTCCTGCCGTTACGTTGAGTGTGCCTTTCAGGGTTCCTTTGAAATGTTTGTCGGCCGCGGCGGCGTAGGTTTCATAAGTTCCCTGCACAATGCCCTGGCTGCCTATATAGATCCAGCTGCCGGCCGTCATCTGTCCGTACATCATCAGCCCTTTTTTCTCGAGCTCGTCAAAATGTTCCCAGGTGGCCCATTTGGGAACGAGTTGGGAATTGCTGATCAGTACGCGCGGTGCATCAGGATGTGTCCTGACAATACCCACGGGTTTGCCGGATTGCACAAGCAGGGTTTCGTTGTTTTCAAGATCTTTCAGCGCTTTTATGATAAGGTCGAGCGACTCGAAGTTTCTGGCTGCCTTTCCCCTGCCACCGTACACAATCAGTTCTTCGGGTCTTTCTGCCACGTCGGGATCGAGGTTGTTGAGCAGCATCCGGAGGGCAGCTTCCTGCACCCATCCTTTGCAGCTCAATGTCATTCCTGTGGGGGTTTTGTATTTGGCGTCCATGGTCTTAGAGATTGAATTCTTTGAAGTTGTTGTTGAGCTGGTGTCCGTCGAACTTGTTGACATTCCCGACGAATGAAAAGTCGCGGATGATCCGGGTGATCGTATTGATATCGTCTGCAAAAATGCGGTCTTCTTCGGCGAACCCGACAAACTCACGTACATGGTCATGCGCAAATTCAAGAATCGGACTGCTTTTAAGTGGTTTGCGGAATTCGATTGCCTGGCATGCGCTGAGCAGTTCAATGGCAAGTATGAATTCGAGGTTGTCGAGCACCTTATTGAGTTTGCGTCCGCTGATGCTTCCCATGCTCACATGGTCTTCCTGTCCGAGTGACGTGGGGATGCTGTCGGCACTGGCCGGAAAGCAGAGTGTTTTGTTTTCGGTCACGAGTGCTGCCGTAGTGTATTGTGGAATCATAAAGCCGCTGTTGAGTCCAACGTCTTTCATGAGCAGCAAGGGCAGTCCCCATTTGCCTTCGAGCAGAAGGTAGCATCGGCGGTCAGAAATATTTCCGATTTCGGAGGCCGCAAAGCATGCATAATCGAGCGGCAGTGCCAGCGGCTGACCGTGAAAATTGCCACCACTGATGGTATCGTCTGCGTTGAATATGATGGGATTGTCCGTCACCGAGTTGAGTTCCGTGAGTGTGAGCTGACTCAGGTGGAGCCAGGCGTTTCTTGAAGCGCCGTGCACCTGCGGCATACAGCGCAGCGAATAGGGATCCTGCACGCGGCCGCAATCGATATGACTTTGCATGATCTCGCTGCCATCGAGCAGATGGCGAAGGCGCTGTGCCACGAGTTGATTTCCTTTGTAGGGTCGCAGCTGATGGAGTCTTTCATCAAATGGCGCTTTGGTACCTGTGAGTGCTTCGAGGCTCATGGCTCCGATGATGTCTGCCGCTTCCAGGCAGTTGTGCATGCGTTGCACTGCTTTCACGGCAAAGGCCAGTATGAATTGTGTGCCATTGATGAGGGCCAGTCCTTCTTTCGGTCCGAGTTGTAATGGAGAAAGATTTTGCTGTTGCAGCAGTTGTGCCGATCTTATTCTTTGTCCTTTGAAGTTTACTTCTCCAAGACCGATAAGAGGAAGAAAGAGATGCGCGAGTGGCGCCAGGTCTCCCGATGCGCCGACACTCCCTTTTTCGGGGACGATGGGGATGGCATTGTTATCGATATGCCAGAGAATTCTTTCGAGTGTGGAGAGCTGTACGCCTGAAAATCCCTGGCAGAGTGCATGGATCTTTGTGATGAGCATGAGTTTGGCGATCTCATCCGGTATGGGATCACCCACTCCCACGCTGTGACTTTGTAAGATTTTGTGCTGAAGGATGCTTGTATCGGATGCTGAAATGGATGTGTTGGCAAGAATTCCAAAGCCAGTATTGATGCCGTATACAGTTTTGTTTTCTGTGACGATCTGTTTTACAAAAGCCTCGCTGGCTTTGATTTTGGATATTGCTTTGTCATTGATAATTCCTTTTATCGTTTTATTGGCAATGCCGAGTGCGGTTCCGGTGGTCAATGTGTCAACACCGTAATTGAATGTATTCATAGAAAGCTATCTGGGTCAAAAATAGCCGCTTTTTGGTTTCTACCGGTCATCATATCCGGGGATACATTTTGTCGGACTTGATTATCTTCGTAGAGATGCGATTGTTTTTGGTCATACCGGCGTTTGTATTGCTGCTTTCCAATATCCCTTTTATCAAGGTGATGGATATGGAGACGGTGAGGGTATGTTTGAAATCCATTCTCGAAAAGACATGTGCAAAGCAGGCAGCTGAAAAAGTAAAATCACATTGTCAGAAAGATGCTCTGAATAGTTCATGCCGTCAAAGTCGGACAAAGGCTGAACCTGCAACCGACATTCCGGCCGGGAAACCTGCAGGATGTGTACCTTCTGAAACATCCTGCGTTTGTATCTGCGGTTTTCAAATACTGGCTCCGTTGGTCGGCGACAAACTGACCTCTGTGCATTGGGAGGAAATAACGGCGAGCTATTCTTCATTTCGAGATATTTCATGGCAGGATCCGCTGCTGGCCATGCCCGTTCAGCCGCCGGATTGGGCCGTCTGATTTTCCGCGAGACATTACATTTATTTTCCTCTTAAAAAAATTCATTATGAAAAAAATATTGATGGTAGCAGTTGCTGCCCTGATGGTTACTG
>JACMLD010000309.1 GCA_014379785.1 Chitinophagaceae bacterium | reverse complement strand
GTATTGATTTATGGGTCATTTGTGCGGGATGCGATACCAGGCTTTTAGCTCCCCCGAGGCTTTCCGCCAGTTTAAAAAGATGGGTAGCGGTCACCACCTGCACAGCAGCATCTATGGTATCGTTTTTCAGAGAAAATGAAACAACACCACCGAAGCCACTCGACTGTTTCTTTGCGATATCATGGTTACGGTGTGTGGGCAATCCGGGATAGTACACTTTGTCTACAGCCGGATGCGCCGCCAGATATTCTGCAATTTTTGCAGCATTTGCGCAATGCTGTTTCACACGAAGATAGAGTGTTTCTATTCCTCGTATAAGCAGCCAGCTGTCGAAAGGACCGAGTATGGCGCCGCTGGCATTTTGAATAAAACGAATTCTGTCGCCGAGCGCCTTGTCTCTCGCCACCACTACGCCTGCTATCAGGTCGCTGTGTCCGCCAAGATATTTTGTAGCGCTGTGTACTACAAGATCAGCTCCCAGTGAAAGAGGTTGTTGTAGGGCGGGTGAAGCAAAAGTATTGTCCACACAAAGTATACATTTTTGCGAGGAGGCGATTTTTGCAATCGCAGCGATGTCCGCTATTTTAAGAGTAGGGTTGGTGGGTGTCTCTATCCAGATCAGTTTTGTTTTTTCTGATACGGCGTTGAATACGTTTTCAACATCTGAAGCATCCACATATTTTACTGTGATTCCAAATTGTTCATACACCTGGGTGAAGAGTCTGAATGCGCCTCCGTAGATGTCGTCAACGGCCACAATTTCATCGCCGCTTTTCAACAGTTTGAGGACTGCATCAATGGCGGCCAGACCGCTGCCGAAAGCTGCTCCGATTGCCCCGTTTTCGAGTTTTGCTACCAGCGACTCGAGGGTAGCGCGGGTAGGATTTCCCGACCTTGCGTAATCGTATCCTTTGTTAACACCCGGGGATTCCTGCACGAATGTAGAAGTCTGATAAATGGGGACGCTGATTGAGCCGGTGGCCGGGTCAACCGGAATACTGTGGAGAAGAGTTGTCGCGTTGTTCATTTGTTAAACAGTTTGATGATGATGATTTGATTAAACATATTCATCCAACGCTTACTTGAAAGGCATTACCGGATGGGCATAAAAAAAGCTCACCCGATAAATCAGATGAGCTTTTTAATATTATTTGTCAATATCGATGAAGCTATGACTCTGACTTATCTTACTCTGTTTGCACAGAGCTGGAATTGGCACCTTGCATCGGTTATACATTGTATAACGTCAGCAGGTTGTCAAGGCTTCATCGGGCCATATCCCTCAGCCTTTCTTGATAAGCGATAAATGTAAGAACTGATGCAAATATAATAACGAAATCGAAACCGCAGATATTTTTTTAGAATCTGTAGCCGGCGCTGATGCCGAAGCCTGTGTTTTTCAACTTGGCGTCGTTGTCATAGGCGTTGAAATCCAACAATCCAAGCTGTGCATTCAACTGAAGAGAAAATTTATTTGAAAATTCGTATCCGGCGAGAAAGTTTGCACCGGCATCGAATGGTTTCAGATAAACATCATTGGTGACAGTCGGCGGGTCATTTTTAAATTTGATATCATAGTCGCCTGTGTTGCTGTCTTTAACTTTACCACCAAGCCCGTAAGCTACATATGGTCCAAATCCAAGCAATACTTTACCGGCACCGAGTCCACCTTTATAAAGAAAGTTCAGCGGAACCTCGACATAACTGGTCATAACTTTTGCATCTTCGTCAGCATAGTATCCTTTTGATCCTTTTGTGCTGAAGAGAATTCCTGGTTGGAAATAAAACTCGGTAGCTACAGGAATTTCAGCATTTACACCAACGTGAAAACCTGGAATAAGACTGTTTTCAAGTTTGTCGTCATTGATATCGCGGCCGTTGATATTTTGAAAATTCACACCGGCACGAAGTCCGAAAGTTGTCTTAGTAGCCTGCGCAGAGGCGATTACCGACGATGCAACAGCGATCATCAGCAGCAGAAAATGTTTTTGTTTCATAAAAGTTCTTTTTGGGTGAGATTTTAATTAATAATTAGTTGCCTGATTCTTTCTTTGCATCTGCTTTCATCTTTTCATTAGCAGTGATCAGGAAGTTAACACGGCGGTTTTGTGAGCGTCCATCGTCTGTATCGTTTGTCGCTACAGGAGCGGTTTCACCATATCCTTTCGTTGTGATTCTTGAGCTGCTGATTCCCTGACCTCTTAAAAATGCTGATACAGCACCTGCACGACGGTCAGACAATGACATATTGTAGTCATGAGTACCTTTACTGTCAGTATGGCCCTGGATCTCGATATCGGTGTCAGGATACTTTTTTAAAACATCAGCAAGATTGTGAAGATTTGTCTCTGCAGAACCTGAAAGTACTGACTGGTCGAATCCAAAGAGGATTTTCTCTTTAAATTCTACAACGATACCTTCCCCTACGCGTTCAACATCTGCTCCAGGCACTCCATTTTCAATCTCTTTGGCCTGTTTATCCATTTTCTTTCCGATAATGGCTCCGGTTACCCCGCCAACGGCTGCTCCGATGATGGCGCCCATTGCGGTATTTCCGGCTGCCTTGCCAATGACGCCACCAACGGCTGCGCCACCTGCTGTTCCAATTACTGCACCCTTCTGCGTCTTATTCATATTCTTGCAACTCATCAGCAGGATGCTGCCGGCAAGAATAGCGGTTGTACAGTTTTTTAAAGTAATCATAGTGGTTTTTTTAGTTTAGTAATTTGCTACCACCGCACTCTTTTCAAAGACTATACCACATCACAATTAGCTCTATACGAAGGGCATTTAACATTTATATGACAATTCGCATTCATCAAAATGCGCATTTTAATACACAGGAAATTCCCAACCATTTTCGCTTGTTTTTTGTTTTATCTTTGAATTTCCTAAATTTTTTAGCGAAGTATGGCGAAGAAAAAACAGCCTGTTACAGAGTTGGCAACAGAAGAATATACAGAAGCGACCGATTTTATAGAAGTTTACGGGGCAAGAGAACATAACCTGAAGAATATTGATATCCGCATTCCCAAAAACAAACTGGTGGTATTCACCGGTGTGAGCGGCAGCGGAAAGTCCTCCCTGGCATTCGACACCATATATAATGAAGGTCAGAGAAGATATATGGAAAGTTTCAGTGCTTATGCCCGCCAGTTCATCGGTGACATGGAAAGGCCGGACGTAGACAAAATCACTGGACTGTCTCCTGTTATCTCTATTGAACAAAAAACCACCAATAAGAATCCCCGGTCAACAGTGGGCACGGTAACGGAGATCTATGACTTCATGCGATTGCTGTATGCAAGAATCGGGGATGCTTTCAGCTACAATACCGGAAGGCAGATGATCAAATTTTCCGAAGAAGAGATTGTTGAAAATATTTTTACCAAATACAAAAATAAAAAGATAACAGTGCTTGCACCTCTGGTGCGCGGCCGAAAAGGTCACTATCGCGAACTGTTTGAAGACATTCGAAAAAAAGGCTTTGTGAAGGTGCGGGTCGACGGAGAGGTTAAAGACCTGGTGGCTAAAATGCAGGTGGACAGATATAAAATCCATGACATTGAAGTTGTCATTGATCGCCTGGCAGTAAATGCGGATATGAAGGTGCGTCTCAGTCAGAGTATCCAGAAAGCCCTTCAGGTGGGCAAGGACCTCATGTTTCTGTTGCTGAATGACGAGAACAAAACCATCCAGTACAGTAAGCAACTGATGTGCGAAGATTCCGGTATCAGTTATGAAGAACCTTCACCCAATTCATTTTCATTCAATTCACCATACGGAGCATGTCCCACCTGCAAAGGTCTCGGCAGTGTATACCAGGTGAGCATGGAAAAAATAATTCCCGACGACAAGCTGAGTATAGATGAAGGTGCCATTGCGCCACTCGGAGAAGCGCGTGATGCGTTTGTGTACAAGCAGGTACAGGAACTTGCGCGAAAAAATAAATTCAAGCTGGATAAACCAGTGAAAGATCTTCCGGAGAAAATAATGAACCTGCTTTTATATGGAAAGGAAGTGGTTTCCGAAGAAGACAGTACAGAGGTGGATATGACGATTTCAGAAGACGCAGGTGGACTGGCCTATAAAACAGAATACGAAGGAATCGTGCTGATGATCAAGCGTTGGTTTTCCTCTCCCAACACCAGCGAGTATCTGCGTGACTGGGTGGAGACGTTTATGGAACTGAAAACATGTCCCACCTGCAACGGTGCCAGGTTGAAGAAAGAGAGTCTTTGGTTTAAAGTGGATGAAAAAAACATTGCTGAACTAAGCGATATGAACCTCGATAAACTGAGAGTGTGGTTCGAAGGGATTGAGTCAAGGCTCAGTACAAAACAGAATGCCATTGCAAAAGACGTATTGAAAGAAATTCGTGAAAGGCTTCAGTTTCTGCTGGATGTGGGTTTGACCTATCTTTCGATGAACAGACCTTCTAAAACCCTCAGTGGTGGCGAGAGTCAGCGCATCCGGCTGGCAACGCAAATCGGTTCACAGTTGCAGGGAATCACGTATATATTGGATGAACCTTCTATCGGTTTGCACCAGCGCGACAACCGACGGCTGATCGATGCACTGAAAAATCTGAGAAATATCGGCAACAGCGTTTTGGTGGTTGAGCACGACAAGGACATTATGCTGGCGGCTGATCACCTGATTGATATTGGACCGAAGGCCGGAAAATATGGCGGGCAGATTGTATCGCAGGGGCGGCCGGCAGATATCGTTAAGTCGAATTCTGAGACATCCAAGTTTTTGTTCGGACAAAAAAATATTGGTGTACCCGCCGAAAGAAGAAAGGGAAATGGCAAGAAACTTGAACTGAAAGGTGCGAAGGGGAATAATTTAAAAAATGTGGACATCACCCTGCCGCTGGGCAAGCTGATTTTGGTAACGGGCGTGAGCGGCAGTGGGAAGTCGACCCTGATCAATGAAACCCTCTATCCTATTCTATCCAAGCATTGCTATGATTCGAAGGCGAATCCGATGCCGTATAAATCCATCAAGGGATTGGAGCATATTGATAAAGTGATAGAGATTGATCAGTCACCGATTGGTCGAACGCCCAGAAGTAATCCTGCCACCTACTGCGGATTTTTTACGGATATCCGCACTTTGTTTGCATCCATTCCGGAGGCAAAGATCAGGGGATATAATGCGGGTCGTTTTTCTTTCAACGTAAAAAGTGGCCGCTGCGAAGTATGTGAAGGCGGTGGAATGAGGGTAATTGAAATGAATTTTCTGCCGGATGTTTATGTGCATTGTGAAAAGTGCAATGGCAAAAGGTACAATCGCGAAACGCTGGAGATAAGGTACAAGGGAAAATCGATCAGTGATGTACTTGATATGACGGTGGATGAAGCGGTTGATTTTTTTCAGAATGTGCATTATCTGTATCGGAGGATAAAGGTGCTGCAGGAAGTAGGTCTGGGTTATATTACGCTGGGACAAAGCGCTGTGACGGTGAGTGGTGGTGAGGCACAGCGAATCAAACTGGCTACTGAGTTGTCAAAGAAAGATACTGGTAAGACATTTTATATTCTTGATGAACCAACTACGGGATTGCACTTTCAGGATATTCAGCATTTGCTGGATGTGTTGAATAAGCTGGTGGATCGTGGCAATAGCGTGCTGGTTATCGAGCATAACCTGGATGTAATAAAGGTTGCAGATCATATCATTGATCTGGGTCCGGAGGGCGGCGATGGCGGCGGTCAGATTTTATTTGAAGGCGAACCGGAAGCGATGGTCAGTTTCAAAGGCGGACATACGGCGAGGTACTTGAAGGAGGAAATGGGGTGAAGATGAGGGAGAATGGGGGGAATGTGGGGGAATGTGATGCGCTTCGCGCAATGTGGGGAATGTGCCGGGTGCTGTCATTCCGACTCCGGCCCGAAGGGCCCGGGTGGAGGAATCCCCGGCTATTACTCAGGGCTTGAGTAGCGGCTGGGGATTTCTCCGCTCCCTCTCGCTGCGCTCGACGCCGGTCGAAATGACTGGCACCAGAAACATTCTTCACATTTTATTTGATAAAGAGTTTATAACTGCCGGTTACTTCACTTTTCCCCTTCTTATCCCATACCTTAAACGTAACCAAAAAATAATCATGTAGTTTATCCAGTCCGGTTATAACCGCAGAAAGCGTGATGAGTTTTGCGTCTTCTGCTGCAACACCCGTTTCCATTGAAGCAAAAAGATCCTTTTCATCCAGCACAACATCGCCTTCGTTTGTTTCAATTTTTTCGGACGCTCCTGGATAAACTCTTCCCTCCACTTCTTCCCATCCGCCATCAATCACGAGACGCATTTTTATTTTTTGTCCAACTTTTGCTGTATTGTCGTCGCCTACCAGCGTACCATCTTCGTAAATAAGGAAAGCCTGGCTGACGGTAAGTCCGTTCGCCTTCAGGTCTATGCCATTTTTAATTTTTGGACTGGTCGAAGCGCTCGTTGACACAGCGGCCGCGTTTGAAGATGTTTTTACTTCTGCTTTGAAATCGCAGGAGGAAAGCAATACAACGGTTGCGAGAAAGGCAGTTACTTTTATCATAATTGGAGGTTTGACGCAAAATTGAAGTTTGAGGAGGGGGGATTGCGAATTTAAACAGTGAGCGGCGGATTTCATCCAGTAAGCGTATGCGGCCACCATTACCGTTATCGACCTACCCTAATCGGATAATGTTTAACAACCACTGTCCCGGCAATCATATCGTGCACTGCTCGACGTCGATCGTTTGTGAGCATGGATACGATTTCCAAAATAAACCAGGCCACCGGCAACAATGCAAGCAGGATTTGAGTCTCGTCGGCCAGATAATCACTGTTTGTAGCTATTCTTATGGCCAGATAACTATAGGCAAGCACTGTAAAAAATATCCAGACGCTCTCACGCAGGAATGACTGTCTGAAAGTGATTCCTTTTGTTTCGGAAGCATCTATCACTTTCACCTTCATTGCCATTTTACCCAGTGTCTGACCAAATTTATAATGGAAAAATACAGAATACCCGATTGCTAAAAAGGATTCCAGGATACCGGCAAATAACGATTCCCATTCAGTTTCAATCTGAAAGTTGGTTAGTACGGATAACAACCTTAACACCATTCCGTCCAGAATTCCCGCGAAGAATCTATCTGTACCTGTACGATATTGAGGAGCTATAGACATCTATTATTTTTTTGTAAGATACTAAGACCTGCCAAAAAACAAACAGCCGGCAATTACTCATCGCCGGCTGTTAAGGATACTGGATTGGACAGTCGTTTAGTTATTTTAAGATCCGATAAGCAGTGGCGGGAAGTGTTCAATAAAATCTTGATAGTAAGGGTACTTAGAATAATAGGGAACGGATCAGGTTCATTTTTCAAACCGGATATTAGGATTTTAGAGATTTCCCCGCCGCTTATCGGTTTCGTTTATGCTATTTATAAGAACTTATATGCAATTTGCACATCTCTCCGACAAAGGCCGGGGATGCCTCGACTTCGCTCGGCATGACAGCGTGCCTCGCGCCACATTCGCCCACATCATCGCACATTCTCCCACATTCTTACCTCACCTCCATCGTCCCGTTTTCGATACGCTCGTCATCACTGAACACTTCGAAAGTGTAACTTCCTTTATTAAAATTTGTCAACAGTGTTGTTTCTTTATTCCTAATCTGTGTCTGCTTTATCAGCTTACCTTCCATGTCGAAAACAAAGAGCTGATAAACTTTTCCCGACTCGCCACTCGCCGTGAAGAAAATAACTTCATTGCTTGAGCTTGGGAAAATTTTCACCTTATACTTCTTGCTGATCTGGGATTTGCTGATGACAATGGTATCCGTTCTGTTTTCCGGATGACCGATTCCTGCGCTGGACTGACTTTGCAGTCCAAGCATGAATATTGATATCAGGAGTATTGACAATGTTTTCATAGTACATGTTTTAAACATGCGAAAAAAAATGGGTACGGATCAACAACACAAAAAACAAACAAACAACCAACTTCTTTGGAAATATTATTAGAATCTCATGACAGGGCAACGTGTAGAGTTTCTGAAACTTCTATCGCTACCGGTTCCCAGGCGGATGCCAAGTTTAAAACCGAAAGAATAGTAAGAGTCATTGTTCTGCGGTGTACCGCGTTTGCTGCCTGGAGCCGTTCTGCTTAAACCTGTGGCTGTCTTGTCAGCCATCCTTTCGGCAAGTACTGCCTGGGTAAGCGGAAGGTTATCATAAAACAACTGTGGATCGATATACTGTGTACTCACATCATCGATGTAGTCGGTAAATGTCTTACGGTGAACAAGTTCAAATCCAAGACTTGTGTTATCACTCAGCCAATACTTCACACCAATACCCATTGGGATATTCATCTGAATCAGCTTATACTCCGGACGATCAGGATATTCTTTGAAACCCTGTCCTTCAGTATGCAATTCTTTCAGATTTACCCACTGACCGGTTGCTGGGTCAAGACCTTTTGGATTAAAATGAAATACACCCACACCAATCAAACCATAAGGACGAAGCTTATGATATACATCGGATGGATCTTCTTCAAAAAATACGGTTGGAAATACTTCAGCAGCAACAAATGCTTCGAGAAGTGCTGATTTGAAATTCTGGTTACGCATTTTACGGCCTTCTTCAAGTCCGCCTTTTGCTTTGATGATCGCATCATCACCTTCCAGCTTTCCGATATTGGCAGCGAAACGCACACCATACCATTCTTTTGGAGAGACGGTCACATGAGCACCAAAAAACACCTTTGTCATCGAAAAGTTGTTGTCTTTGACAAAGCCAGTTCCTTTACCGAAATTTCCACCGAGATCTCCCAGGAAGTTAGAGGGAGCCAGTGTAATGCCTGCTTCTATTACAGACTGTGCTGTTGCAGTTGATGAGAAAAAAATGGAGAGCAGCGCAAAAACACACGTTCCCCGGAAAGAGTGTAAAAACTTTTTCATGAATACCAGATTTTAGTTTTCGAATAGTATTGGATTCGGGTATTAAACTCAGAATTCCCCTTACAGTTATAAAAACGTGGTATTTGAAATTAACTTGTGTGATCGTAAAAAAAAATGTTAACAGCCCTGTATTTTAGTAAAGTTGCGTAAGTGTTTTTACGAACGTACCATTTCAACATGCTGAATACCATCTTCAAGGTAAATTTCGCCGGAAGTGAGAAAACCGAGCGAACCATAAAATTTTTCCAGATAAAGCTGGGCGCCGATCCGGATTGGAACATCATTGAACAGCGATTGACATTCTTCTATCGCTTTTATTACAAGAACCCTGCCGGTTCCTTTTCCTCTGAATAAAGGTGATGTGATTACTCTTCCTATACTGCATTCCGCAAAAGCAATCCCTTCTGGTATCAGCCTGGCATATGCCACCAGCACGCCATTCATCAGTCCCATCAGATGCCACGAGGCCTGGTCCTTGTCATCTGCATCCTGAAACACACAATTCTGCTCCACCACAAACACTTCATTCCTTAGTTGTATAATAGCATACAACTCATACACGCTGAGATCTTTAAAATGTTTTGTTATCCAGATCATTAAAACAAAAATTTCAATAGATAAAAAAAGATAAAATAAACTTCGCGGTGACAGTCACACCGGAGCGAAGCGACCCCGACAGGTCGGGGAACCGTTACTCCGAGTAATAGCAGGGGAGCCCTCGGCTGCGCGCGGGGTGACGCCAGCTACCTTGCCGGAACCGGCACCACCGGCAAGCTTTCATTGCCTGCTTCGCTGATGGACTGTACCGCAAAGAAATAATTGTCCTTTGAATAAGGAAGCATCATTTCCAGTTTGTCGGTAAAAAACTTTTTCTGCCAGAACGCACTCGTGGTTTCGCGCATTAATATATAATAGCCACTGACTTTTCCATTGAACGGCGGCTTCCATGAGAGGATGGTATAATTTGTAAGTCGCCTCACCTCCAATTTTACATCCAAAGGCATCGAAGGCGCCTTTGCGAGATTCCCAAGATTGGAAAGATTCATCGCTGTATTTTTTCTCAAATATTCAAAATCCATAAACTCGGGCAGATCGCCATATTGTATCCCGTTTTCCTTTCTCACATCCTGGTGCTGGTGATAATAATTCTCATTCATCTCAGTAATCCTCACTGCGGCAAAGCCTCTCTGCACAAATGGAGTGTGGTCACCGCCCCTCAAAAAACGGTCGTTACGATAAATCATTACAACTTCCAGGTTGTCGACATAACGCTCACCGGTCTCCTTTACATAACGGGCAAGCTGTCTTGAACGGCCGTCATTTTCCAACCCAAGCTGGCGCACATTGGCTGCGGTCTTATCGGTCTCGAAGGCAGACAATCCTTCGCTGAATACTCTGATCCTTGTATTGTCAATAATATTTGTTTCGCTGGAATTGTTGCTCCCCATTATATCGTTGTTGAGGACAGCTTCCACCTTCACAGAATCCCTTTTCAGTCTTTCTGCCATATAGCCGCTCCCAAGCAGTCCTTGTTCTTCACCACTGACTCCTACAAAAATGATCGTGGCCGGAAAACTTTGTTTGCTCATGATACGTGCACACTCTATCACCGCCGCTACACCACTGGCATCGTCATTTGCACCAGGAGCGTCCCCAGCACGATCCATTACGCTCGTGCGCATATTGTCCAGATGCCCGCTGATAATAAAAATGCGCTTGTCAGCTGCATCCGTACCCTGCAGCGTAGCCATCACATTGCCAAGCAACAGTGGCTTGTCGACACGCCTTC
>JACMLD010000308.1 GCA_014379785.1 Chitinophagaceae bacterium | reverse complement strand
CTCGACTATACCCGCGCCAAGGGCTATCGTGGACTGGTCGCCGTGAGAGGGGATGAAGGACTTTCGCTGGCAAAAAAGTTTCTGCCAATGGGAATCCTGCTCGATGTACAGCTTCCCGTCATGAGTGGCTGGGAAGTAATGGAACAGCTCAAGAAAGATCTTGCTACGAGACCCATCCCTGTGCATATGATGTCATCGCACCAGGTGCGGACAAAAAGTCTGACTCAGGGTGCAATCGACTTCATCGACAAACCCGTGGCATTTGAAAGACTGGGTGAAATTTTTGTAAAGATCGAACAGGCGCTCAGTCGTCATCCCAAGAAGGTGCTGATAGTGGAAGAAAACCACAAACATGCGGAAGCGCTTGCGTTTTTCCTGGAAGGGTTCAATGTGGCTTCGGAGATACGATCTTCTGTCAATGAAGGCATTACTGCGCTGGGCAGAAAAGATGTGGATTGTGTGATACTTGATATGGGCATACCCGGACAAAAATCATACGAAACACTGGAAGCTTTCAAAAAATCACCCGGCCTGGAAAATCTGCCCATCATCATTTTTACTGGCAAAAATCTTTCGCATGGCGAAGAGGTCAGGATCAAACAGTATGCAGATTCAATTGTGGTAAAAACCGCGAACTCATATCAGCGTATTCTGGATGAGGTGTCGCTGTTCCTTCATCTTGTGGAAGAAAATCACACAGAACACAAAGTGGCCAGATACCGAAAAATGGGTGGACTGGTAGAAATTCTCAAAGGCAAAACGATACTGATAACCGATGACGATGTGAGAAATATTTTTTCTCTGACCAAGTCGCTCGAATCCTATGGAATGAATGTTGTATCGGCATTTGACGGACGCGAAGCTTTGAGGCAGCTGGAAGAATTCCCCAAAATTGACCTGGTGCTGATGGATATGATGATGCCCGAAATGGACGGTTATGAGTCGACCCGGAGAATTCGTGAGAATCCGAAATTTCGGAATCTGCCGGTAATCGCTGTCACCGCAAAAGCTATGACCGGGGATCGCGAGAAATGTATCAATGCGGGCGCCTCAGACTATATCACAAAACCTGTCGATGTTGATCAGCTCATTTCGTTGCTGAGAGTCTGGTTGTACCGATAGATAAAAAACGAAGAAGTGGAAGGACCTATCCTGACAGATGAAAATCTTACTTTGTTGCTCGATGAACTTTATCAGTCTTATGGATATGATTTCACCAGCTATGCCCGCGCGTCCCTGAAAAGGAGGGTGAGCCGGCTTATGATGCTCGAAAAGCTCAATGGGTTTTCAGAATTGTTTTACAGGCTCCGGCATGAAGACGATTATCTAAAAAAAGTAGTGGGTGAATTGACGGTGAATGTGACTGAGATGTTTCGTGACCCAACGTTTTTCAGGGCATTGAGAGAGTCTGTGCTGCCCATTCTTGCCACGCATCCGTTTGTAAGAATATGGCATGCGGGTTGCGCAAGCGGAGAAGAGGTCTACTCCATGGCCATTTTGCTCGAAGAGGCGGGCATTCTTGAAAAGTCTTTGCTCTATGCAACTGATCTCAATCCCGCGGTGATCGAGAATATTCAGAAAGGAATTTTTCCGCTGAGCCAGATGCGGCAGTATTCTGAAAACTATATTGCATCAGGTGGCAAAAAGGATTTTTCTTCTTATTACACGGCGAAATATGAATACGCAAAATTTGATGGGCGATTTAAGAAGAAGATGATTGCTGCCACACATAACCTGGTATCTGACCGATCTTTTAATGAATTTCAGTTGATACTGTGCCGCAATGTGCTGATCTATTTTGATAAGGATTTGCAGGACAGGGTGCTGACGCTCTTCAACGACAGTCTTGAGAAGCTCGGATTTCTGGCATTGGGGTCAAAGGAGAACTTGCGGTATTCATCGGTTGCAAAAAGTTTTTCCCAGTTTTCAATCAAGGAAAAAATATGGCGCAAAGGCATTTGAGAAAATTTAAGGCAATCGTCGTAGGTGGCTCTGCAGGCTCCCTTGAGATTGTGTTGAAAATTGCCGAGGCTTTGCCTCTCGCCGGAATTGTCTGTATTCTAGTCGTGCACAGAAGGAATGATCCCGACTCGGCACTGGCGCACCTGATTGCTGCCAAGTCAAAATTGAAAGTGAGAGAAGTGGAGGACAAGGAGACGATTGCGGGTGACGTGATATACCTCGCGCCGCCGGATTACCATCTGCTGGTAGAAACCGATGTAAATTTTGCGCTGGATGCATCTGAAAAAGTTCATTTCAGCAGACCGAGTATCGATGTATGTTTTGAGTCGGCCGCCGCCATTTACGGCGATGCCCTTATTGGTGTGTTGCTTTCGGGTGCGAACGCGGATGGTGCAGCAGGTTTAAAAATGATCCGTGATGCGGGCGGTTTTTGTATCGTTCAGAATCCTGCAACCGCAGAAGTACCGTATATGCCTCAGCAGGCTATCAACCAGGATGCTGCGGATGAGGTGGTGGATGGCGGTGAGATTCACAAGTTTATTGTGGAGATGCTGCAGAGAAATACACCCATCCGAAAACAAAACTGAGGTATACCCATAACATCACGGCCAATATGTGAATGGTGGTCTCAAATCTTTTACCTCTCCACAAATCCGGCGAGAAAACAAAAAACTGACAGACTAACCGGATTAGCCAGAATATTGAAATGCTGATGCAAATCTGGTTCCCGAATTTTGTAGATATCAAATCCTCCGGACTGTAAACACAGGCAAGACCCATCCACATGAGAATCAGACCAATAAAAAGAGTGTGGACATACATCATCTGGCGATTAATCGGACTAACGAACGAGAACTCAGACTTCCACTTAAAATAACGCGGAAAACCGACATGAAAAACAGACAGCATCATCAGTATGACACCGGTCACTTTAAGTAACGTTTCCATTTTTTTTGAGGATAAAAATTGAAATGAAAGGAGTGTGTTTTATTTCAGTCATATTATCAAAACCCGTGTCTTTGAATAGCGATAACCAGCTGCTGCGCGAAAAAAAATGAAAAAAACCAAAATTGAAAGCCAGGAAATTTTGAAAATCACGCAAATGCTCAACTACTACAAGTGTTCCATCCAATTTAAGTGACCTGTACACTTCTCTCAAAAATCCGGCACGCTCCGGCAGTGACCGGATCTCATGAGCGGCAAGTATCAAAAATACTG
>JACMLD010000036.1 GCA_014379785.1 Chitinophagaceae bacterium | reverse complement strand
TATGGCCGTCTTTTTCATACTGGTCAAGCCTTGTGATGTATTGAACATTGACAATATACGATCTGTGCGAACGGGCAAACTGCTGAGCGTCCAGTACTTTCTCGAAATAAGCCATCGTTTTGTTTTTAAGAAAGCTGCCTTCGCGGGTATGCACTTTTACATAGTCGTCTGCTGCTTCGAGAAACAGGACTTCGTGCGCAGGGATGATCTTGATTTTTGCTCCGTTTTTCACCACGATGCGCTGACTCTGAGATGGACTCATCGCTGCAGTTTCCAGCAATTCAGCCGGTGCAGAACCCTGCGATGGATGTTGTTCGCTCCATTTTTTTACCGCTTTTTCAAAGCGGTCTTTGCTGAAAGGTTTGAGTAAATAATCCACTGCATGGGATTCGAATGCGCGCATGGCATATTCATCGAAGGCAGTGGTAAAAATGACTGCGGGTGGATGCTCAATAAGCTCCAGCATTTCAAACCCATTTATTTTTGGCATCTGAATATCCAGAAAGATAAGATCAGGATGGTGGTGCTGAATTGCCTTTACCCCTTCAAACCCATCATTGCATTCCTGTACGAGTTGAATATCCGGGAAGTCAGCAAGGTATTCAGTCACAATACTTCTTGCCAGAGGCTCATCATCAATAATTATTACTTTCTTCATTGCGGTATATTGACCGTAGTGGTAAATGTATTTTCTTTTGCGGAAGTTTTTAATAGATCATGTCTAGAAAAAAGCAGGAACAGGCGTCTTGTGATGGATGCCAGTCCGAAGCCTGTGCCCGTCTTGGGCTGCGCCGTTTCAGGGTCAAACGGGTTCTCAACGTTGATGTTGAGCATTCCGTTTTCGAATCTGGCTGATAAGAATATTTTTGTTTCGCCAATGGTGTCGTACAGGCCAAACTTGATGGCATTCTCTACCAGGGGCTGAAGCAGCATGGCAGGTATTTTCGCGTCAAGGCATTCGGGGTCCACCATCAGTTCGGTTGAAAGCCTGTTTCCAAACCTTACTTTTTCGATTTCCAGATAAAGTTGTAAGTGCTGCATTTCTTCCTGCAGGGTCACCCATTGATTGTCTTCCCTTTTCAGCGTGCCTCTCAAAAATTCCGAAAGCTGTTGCACCATATTTCTTGCTTCGTTGGGTCTGCTGCCAATAAGAGCGTTGATAGAGTTCAGGCTGTTGAATAGAAAATGGGGTTGCAACTGCTGGCGCAGTTTGTACAGCTCTGCATCTTTGGTCATTTGTTCCGCTTCGGTTTTGCGTTCAGTGCTTGCTTTCTGTTGTTCAAAGGCGCTGTATAAAATGCTGATCATCGCCATACAGGCAACCATAAGAAAAGCGATGCAAAAACGGACGGGAAAGGATTTCTTCAGAAAGATGAGATACTCCGTCTCCCCGGATAAAACGGCTGGCACGGCATATTTGCAGGCTATCCACCATAGAAAACTAAAAACAAAACTCAGCACCGCCAGGTACCAGTATCTCTCTTTTTTGGGCAAATAGTACTGCAGGTTGTTCGTCAGCAACACGCAGGTACCCGCCAGCAGGCTGTTGGTAATAAGACTGTCGTTGATTGAAATCCACCACGAATAGCCAAGGCTTTGTATTACCCATATCTGCATGGTTGACCATATCAGCCACCAGGCAATAAAGACGTACAAAAATTTACTGACCGAAAATGGGGTGGTTGGCACTTTAAAAATCAGATTAATTGCAAAGAACGTAATACATTTTCTCCCTGGATATAATCTGCCTTGCGGCGAAGAATCTCCATGTACCGGTCCGCATCATCTGCCTCATGTATGCGTGAGTATATTTCTGCACCATCGATCAAATCAGTGAGTTTATACAACTCGCCAATATCTATAAACTTCCATTGTACAAGTTGTTCTTTCTCATTGAAGAAACTGTCTTCCTCCAGAATGCCTATCTGCTGTGCTTTTGCAAAGGCTTCCGTTTCGTTGCCTGCGTGTACGAGACGCAATTGCTCATCAAACTGTGGTGTGTGGTTTCCGTCGCCGCAGATGATTCTGAAGACGATTTTTGTAAGATACCAATTCATAGATACAAGGTTTTGGTTTTTTAATAGCTTGTGATTTCGAGGCCGCCAAGAAACGACACTCCTTTCAACACCAGTATTTTATTCGGGTCAAATACCACTCCCTGCACATTTCGCTTGTCCTCCAGTGCACCAAAGACTGCTGTTACATCAGATTTTATGCTCCAGTGCGGTGGTATGATAAGTTTTGTGGCACCCATTACCGAGGTTACTTCCAGGGTGGCGATGGATTGAATGTCTGCCTGTGAAAAATCCACTTCCGTTCCACCCATCACGCTCGTTATTTCGCCACCACGGAAATTTTTTGACAACACCACTTTTCTTACCCCTCCGAATACCGACAGAGAATCAATCACATCTTCATTTGAACCCGTGCCTGTCTGTGTCAGGTTATCCGGAGATCCGCTCTCGCCACCATTTGCATCGTTCCATTGCCTGCGCCAGATTCCCCGGTGACGCCTTGAGTTCATACACGGTGAACCCATAAAGCGCTTCGGCTTCATCAGTAAGAAAAGGCCAATAACGATAATGATCATCGGTATGAGATATCGCTTCACATCCCAGCCAGGCATGTTTTCATCGAGTAGAAAAAAAGTACCCAGCAACAGCACGGGAAACCATCCGCCGCCTCTAAACTTATGTTTGATACCACTCAGGATGCCAAACATAATTGGAATCATTGGCCAGGTGAAAATCCATTCAGGCAAAAGAATCAGATCTGCCTTGGCCAAAATCCAGACAATACCTATCGCGAGTAAAAATATCCCTGCAGCTATCCGTCCCTCCGGATGAGATTTGACTGTATCATTTTTCGGCTCCTGAGTTTCCATCACTTTGTTATTTGACACAAACCTAGCATAGGAAGCCGCCGCAGAAAAGCCCGAAACGGCCCTGAAAGCCATTTTGCCGGTAAAAGGCCAATACTGTCGGTGAAACTTTAAATAAACCTGAAATTATCCCCGTCAAACAGCCCTTTGTCGCTCAATTTGAGGTGGGGAATGACCAGCAATGCCATGAATGAAAGGGTCATAAATGGTGCAGACAACGGTGATCCGAGCGATTTTGCCATTTGGTCGATCGCAGTGTATTCCTCTGCCACAATGTATCCATCGGCATTGCTCATCAGACCGGCCACCGGCAGTGCCAGCAGTTTTTGGGTTTCACCATTTACACAACTCACACCCCCTTTTGCCTGTATGACGAGATTCACCGCGCTGCAGATTTCCTCATCACTTACTCCGACTGCAACGATATTATGACTATCATGCGCAACCGAAGATGCGATAGCGCCTTTTTTCAAGCCGATATTTTTTATGAAGGCAATTGCCGGCGTGGCAGGCTGGTAGCGGTTTACGACCACTATCTTTAAAAGGTCGAGCGACGGGTTGCTCTCACAGTATCCTGAGACTTTATTAATGATCGAAGACATTGGCACTGATAACTTATTTGTAATCAGCTGTCCGTCCAGCGCTTCAATGACCGCCACTTCATCTGATTCAGGCTGCGGATATCTCATATCCGCTGCCACAACGGGATCGCAATGGAAGTTATTCAGCACTGCAGATTCAGGCGCGCTGATCAGCGACCGGCCGTTTTCTGCCACCATCTCTCCATCAATAAAGGTTTGCATCACCTTAAAATCTATGAGATCTTTTATCACTATAAAGTCCGCTGCATCTCCGGGTTGCAGCAATCCAACTCCCGAATTGTAGTGTACGACCGGATTTACACATGCGGCCTGCAGCACATCAAAAACATCCATTCCTTTTTTTACTGCCCTTGCGCACAGCTGATTGATATGTCCCGCTACCAGGCTGTCAGGATGTTTGTCATCGCTGCAAAACATCACCAGATGCGGATAGTCCGGCAGTAAACCGATCAGCGCCTCAAAATTTTTCGCGGCGCTTCCTTCGCGAATGAGGATTTTCATTCCTGCAGACAGTTTGTCGATCGCTTCTTCTGCAGTGAAGCATTCGTGGTCGGTTTCGATACCGGCTGCGATGTATTTCCTGGCAAGATCGCCGCGAAGACCAGGTGCGTGACCGTCTACAGGTTTTCCGGCGGCATGGGCGGCTGCAATTTTTTGCATCACTTCCGGGTCGCCGTTGAGCACACCCGGAAAATTCATCATTTCACTCAGGTATTTTATCTCCGGCCTGTTGAGTAGTGTGGATACTTCCTTTGCATTCAGACTTGCGCCGGCTGTTTCAAAAACCGTGGCTGGTACGCAGCTCGGGGCCCCAAAAACAAATTTAAATGGCACCGTGCAACCATTTTGAATCATAAAGTCGACTCCATTCAGACCACAGACATTGGCAATTTCATGCGGGTCGCTCACCGTAGAAACGGTGCCGTGAACCACTGCAAGCCTTGCAAATTCTGAGGGAACGAGCATAGAGCTTTCAATGTGCACATGGGAATCTGTGAAACCCGGAAGAATGTATTGCTGTTTGACGTCCTGATGCGTCCGTTCGCGGATAGACACAATCACGCCGTCGTCAAAATTCAGTTCACCGGGAAAGAGGCGTCTGGCGGGAATATCTAAAATATAACCTGTGATGAGTGGCATAGAAAAAAATAAAATTATCTCATAATTTAGGCTGTCCCGGTCATTGTATCAAGTCAAATAATATACCTTCATTCATCATATAAAACTACGACATGAAAAAACTAACGCTGGCGCTTACCGGTTTGCTGACCTTTCTCACCATTGCAACCGTATCAGCGCAAACTGCCGATGAGCTGATTGCAAAACACATTGAAGCAATCGGTGGTGCAGAAGCCTGGAAGAAAATCAATTCCGTTCGCACAGAAGGCACTCTGACCGTACAGGGTACGGAAGTGACCGTGACATCCACAGTATTACATCAGAAAGGAGCGAGACAGGATATTTCTGTCATGGGTATGACAGGATATACCATCGTGACACCCGCCGCGGGCTGGACTTTCATGCCGTTTCAGGGTCAGACACAGGTAGAAGCCATGACTGAAGATATGCTTAAAGAATCTCAGGACCAGGTGGATGCCCACGGCAGTGTAGTAGATTTTAAAACCAAAGGACATACCATCGAATACCTGGGCAAGGAAGATGTGGACGGTACCGAGTGTTTCAAGCTCAAAATGACTCAGAAATCAGGAAAAGTAGAAACAATGTTTCTTGACCCGAAATCTTACCTGCTTATCAAGTCTGTTTCTAAAAGAAAGGCAAACGGAGCAGAAGTAGAGGAAACCACCACCTATAGTAATTATCAGAAATTGCCCGAAGGCATACTCTTGCCAATGGCAATCACCGTACCAGTAGGACCTGGCATCATCGCAGAACTACAGGTAAAGAAAGTAGAAGTAAACAAACCTGTCGACGAAGCCATCTTCAAGTCAGGTCAGCCATAGACTGTACAAACCAACGCTTATGAATAAAATTATCAGCACCCTGTTAATCGCAGGGTGCTCTTCTACGTTCGCTCTGGCCCAGACTCCCGTCAATTCCTCCACCTTCGGTATGATGGAAGCCCGCCAACTCGGGCCCGGTACTATGAGTGGCCGTATCAGCGCCATCGAAGGCGTCAACGAAGACGGCAAAACCATCTATGTGGGCACGGCAGGCGGCGGTATATGGAAAACCACCAACGGCGGCGCTTCATACAAATCTGTTTTCGATAAATATTGCCAGAGCATCGGCGCCCTCGCAATAGATCAAAAATCTCCCCGCATCATCTATGCAGGAACCGGTGAAAGCAATATGCGCAACTCGGTGTCTATTGGAGACGGACTCTACAAATCAACCGATGCTGGTGACAACTGGACAAAAATCGGTCTCGACAGTACAGAACATATCGCCAAAATTGCCATCGACCCTAAAAATCCCAATAACGTATTCGTTGCCGCTCCCGGACCATTGTGGAGCGACAGCAAACACCGCGGTCTGTACAAATCAACCGATGCCGGTAAAACCTGGGAAAAAATTCTTTATATAAATGAAAAAGCAGGATGCGCTGATGTAGCACTCGATCCGCGCAATCCGGAAATCGTTTATGCATCAACGTGGGAATTCCGCAGACTGCCCTACCTCTTCAATTCAGGTGGTACCGGCAGCGGCATGTACAAATCAAGCGACGGAGGAAAAACCTGGAAAGAAGTAACAAACGGTCTGCCGGCAAAACCATTTGGAAGAATTGCTTTCACGCTTGCCCCTAGCGCACCCGATAACCTGGTAGCCATTGTGGAAGCAAAAGAAACCGGTCTGTATATTTCGGCAGACGCAGGTGAAAGCTGGAAAAAACAAAGTGCCACCCTCAATGTAGTCTCAAGGCCCTTTTATTTTTCCTGTATTGTCATTGATCCCAAAGATCCCAAAAGAGTATATCGCCCGGGTTTCGGATTTTCATATTCGAGCGATGGAGGCTATTCTTTTGCAGATGCCACCGATGCCGGCGGCTGGGTGCATAGTGATCACCACGCGCTCTGGATAAATCCGAACAACACAAATCAGATGTATCTCGGT
>JACMLD010000307.1 GCA_014379785.1 Chitinophagaceae bacterium | reverse complement strand
GCGTGCTGCAATCTCTTTGGTGCGCTTGGTCTGAATTGCCTGGATTTCAAGATCAGCACTGACCGCCTGGTAATGTCCGCCGATACTCGGCTGATGGATCATCACTTCCGCATGAGGAAAAATATATCTCTTGCCTTTTACACCACCGCTCAGCAATATCGAACCCATGGACGCAGCAAGACCGATATTGATCGTACTCACCGGGCTTTTTATCATTCTCATGGTGTCGTAAATAACCATTCCGCTGGTCACCATTCCGCCCGGGCTGTTGATATAAAACTTAATCTCTTCACCTGGTTTGTCTGCATCGAGCAACATAAGCTTATTCACCACATCCTTCGCTGTCCTGTCGTCAACGCCACCCCACAGATAAACACTTCTTGTTTTGAAAAAGTATTTCTCCATTTTCTTCAGCAACATCATTCCTTCTGGTGCTCTCTCTTCTTTGGGCTGCTCGTCCGGTTCATCATCATCCATTCTGAAAGGCTGGATGAAAAATTTGTCATTCATATTCATCTTAAAAAATGTTTGGGTTAACTTTCTTTCTTTTCTTTCCTTGGATTGATAAGCAGTACTTCATCCACCAGTCCATACTCTTTGGCTTCTTCTGATGTCAGCCAGTAGTCACGGTCACTGTCTTTCTCCACCTGCTTGGCTGTCTTTCCGCAATGGAAACCGATTACATCATACAGTTCCTTTTTCAACTTCCTGATCTCATTGACAGTAATCTCGATATCACTTGCCTGTCCGCCTATCGCACCACTCGGCTGATGAATCATGATACGGGAATGCCTGAGCGCAGTTCTTTTTCCCTTTGTTCCTGCACACATCAGCACTGCACCCATGGATGCTGCCATGCCGATACAGATGGTGGAAATGTCAGGGGTCACATACTGCATGGTGTCATAAACACCCATACCTGAATAAACGCTACCCCCCGGACTGTTGATATACATCTGAATATCACGGCCACGATCAGTGCTTTCCATAAACAACAACTGAGCGGTCACGATATTTGCCACCTCATCATTGATAGGATAGCCGAGAAAGATAATTCTGTCCATCATAAGACGGCTGTACACATCCATTACCGCTACATTCATCGGCCGCTCCTCGATAATATTCGGAGTGAGGTTGGTTACATTGTATTTGTTGTAATCATGAAGCGTAAGACTCGATATCCCTCTGTGCTTAACAGCATATTTTTCAAACTCTTTTCCAGGGTTCATATGATATTATTTCGTTTAATAAAGCAATTTAAGTGATTTGATAAACCAAATACCGTGCAAAGGAAAAAATCGGACAAAATGTCCCGAAATGAAAAAGTCACCCCGTAAGGGATGACTGATAAAAATTTTCAGAATGATCAGTGATGATGTTGATGCTCTTCCTGCATCTTGTTGAAATCAGCCGCGCTGATCTCTTTTTCTTCCGGCACAACCTGTGTCTCTGCCCAGGCAAAAGTTTTTTCGGTCTGAATTCTGTTGAAACTATCCTCTACAAACTTGCGGTCCTTCATCATTTTTTCAACATAATCATTCACCCATGGCTGGTCGCCTTCTGGCATATTGCCACCCATATAACTAAACAGTTGCTGTCTTGCAAAAGCACGGATGTCATCCTGCTCAACCTGGATATTATGTGTCTTCACCAGCTGGTCGAGGATCAGCGTCCACTTGAGCGAGCTGACGAAAGACGGAAATTCTTTTTCTACCTCATCCGCAGTCTTTGGTTTTTCACCACCGTTCTGCATCCATTTTTTCAGGAATGACTCAGGGAATTCAATGTTTGTCTGCTCAATCAGCGCATGATAGATCTGGTCGAAAATCTGATTCCTGCCCTGCGCATCCCACTGTTTCTGTATGTCTTCTTTGATGGAATTTCTAAATGTTTCAGCATCTGCAATTTCCTGGGAAGGAAAAACATTTTTAAACAGTTCTTCGTTCAGCTCCGCTTTTTCCACAAATCCGATTTTGCTGACAACGATCTTAAAATGCTTGTCCGCATCAGCTGCGGTGAGTCCAAGATCTTTGATGATCCACTCTCTTTCACGGTCGTCAAACGCCGAAGAAAGCTGCACATTCACGCTGTCGCCGGCTTTCTTGCCAAGAAGGTTTTTGCGAAACTCTTCCTTGAAATATTTGAGGAGAAGTGAATTGTCTTTTGTAATTCCCCCTTCTGTGTCATTGCCGTCAGCATCCGTTTCAACAAAGCTGACATTGAGCACATTCTCATCATCGGAAATTGTTTCGGGATCGGTCATCTTACCAAACCTGTTCTGGAATCTCGCTACTTCTTCCTCAATCATTTCGTCAGTTACCTTCACCTTATAGCGTGTGGTCCTGATTTTAGCGAGGTCAGGAATCTGAAAATCTGGTTTCAGTCCGATTTCAAAAGCGAAATCATACTCAGCCGGATTGTTCATGTCTATATCCGGACGTTTTTCCTCAGCTATCGGTAATGGTTGAGCGAAGATTTCGATCTTCTCATTCACCATATAATCACTCAGGCCTTTTTCGACCGATTTAAGCACCTCGTCGGCAAAAACGGAAGAGCCGTACATCTTCTTAACCATACCAACCGGCACCATTCCCTTGCGGAAACCCGGAATATTCGCCTGTTTACTGTATGTCTTGATCGCTTTCTCGAAAGAAGGGAGGTAGTCATCTTTTGCTACTTTGACGACAATTTTGTCGGTCAATACACCAATGTTCTCCCTGGTAACTGTTGCCATAATTTTAATCTGATTTTGTACTTCAAACCGAAAAAGAAAACCGCTATTGCGGTTTTCGCCATTCTGTCATTCAGTCGAAATATGTCCGGATGGAGGGACTCGAACCCCCATACCTCGCGGCATCAGATCCTAAGTCTGACGTGTCTACCAATTTCACCACATCCGGAAGGGCTGCAAAGGTAGGAGATTTCAATAAAAAGGCGAAACAGTTTTGGGTTTTCTGTAAATTCGTTTTGTATGGATACTGTAGCGGCGACACCGAAATATAACCTCAACGACGAGCAGGAAAAGAAACTTATTTTAAGAGAATACCGTGCATTACTCAGAAGCCTCAAACCCAAGCTGAAACCAGGTGATAAAGAGCTTGTGCGCCAGGCATTTGAGATGTCTGCGGATGCCCATAAGACCATGCGGAGAAAAAGCGGTGAACCCTATATTCTTCACCCCCTGGCAGTTGCCCAGATCTGCGTGGAGGAAATAGGCCTGGGTGTCAGATCGACCATCTGTGCGCTTATGCACGATACCGTAGAAGACACCGATATCACCCTCGATGACGTGCAGCGGGAATTTGGGGTGGAAATATCCAGGATCGTAGACGGGCTCACGAAGATTTCCAATGTAATAGACGTCAACGGCGCCTCACAGCAGGCAGAGAATTTTAAAAAGATTCTCCTGACACTGACCGATGACCCCAGGGTCATCCTCATAAAACTGGCAGACAGACTCCACAATATGCGCACGCTGGAAAGCATGAAGCGTGAAAAACAGCTGAAAGTTTCCTCTGAAACAGTATATGTCTATGCTCCGCTGGCACATCGGATGGGACTTTACAATATCAAAACCGAAATGGAAGATCTGGCCATGAAATACATGGAGCCGGATACCTATAAGGAAATTGCCCGCAAACTGGCAGAAACCCGCCGCGAAAGAACCCGCTACATCAACGAATTCATCCGCCCCCTCAAAGACAAACTCGACAAGGGAGGATACAACTTCGAAATCCAGGGCAGACCCAAAAGCATCCACTCCATCTGGAACAAGATGAAAAAAAAGGGAGTGGCCTTTGAAGAGGTGTATGACTTGTTCGCCATCCGGGTGATATTGGACTCGCCCCAGGAAAAGGAGAAACAGGATTGCTGGAGCGTATACTCAATGATAACGGATGAGTACACTCCTTCGCCCGAGCGGCTGCGTGACTGGCTGAGCAATCCGAAAAGCAATGGATATGAGGCGCTGCATACCACGGTGATGGGTCCACAGGGGAAATGGGTGGAAGTACAGATTCGCACCCTGCGAATGAACGAAATCGCAGAAAAAGGGCTTGCGGCCCACTGGAAATACAAGGAAGAAACCTCCGATGAGAGCCGGTTCGACAAATGGTTTCATCAGATCAGAGAAATGCTCAGCAACCAGGACACGGACTCTGTTGATTTTCTGCAGGACTTCAAGATGTCATTCCTTGCTGAAGAAATTTATGTGTACACGCCAAAAGGGGATGTGAAAATGCTGCCCGTTGGCTCCACGGCGCTTGACTTTGCATTTTCGATTCACAGTGCGGTAGGTTCTCAATGTATCGGAGCAAAGGTCAACCACAAGCTCGTGCCAATCAGTCATAAACTCAGGAGCGGCGACCAGACGGAAATCATTACATCGAGTAAACAAAAACCAAATGAAGACTGGCTGAATTTTGTTATCACTGCAAAGGCGAGAACAAAAATCAAAGACGCACTCAAAGAAGAGAAAAGAAAAATCGCTGATGACGGAAAATATGTACTGCAGAAAAAACTGGAAGGATTGGGCGCTGCATACAGTCAGCACAATATTGATGAAGTAACCAATTTCTATAAATTCAGTTCATCTCTTGATCTCTTCTACAACATTGCTGTCAAGAGCATTGACCTCAAAGAGCTGAAAGATTTTCAATTGCTCGGCGATCGCATTGAAGCACCACGTCCAGTAAGACCACAGGTTGAGGTGAAGTCAGAAAATATTTCATCGCTCGGAAAAAAAGATGCAGAGTTGATCATTTTCGGTGAGAGCAGCGACAAAATCGTTTATAACCTCGCAAACTGCTGCAAACCCATTCCCGGAGACGATGTATTTGGCTTTGTCACAACCGGCAAAGGTCTAACGATTCACCGAACGAATTGTCCAAACGCCGCAAAGCTCCTTTCAAACTACGGCCACCGGGTTGTAAAGACAAAGTGGGCAAAAAACAAAGAGATATCGTTTCTGACCGGTCTCAAAATTACCGGGATTGACGATGTGGGCGTTATTCATAAAATAACCAACCTGATCTCTGGCGAACTGAAAATAAATATCAGTGCTTTGACCGTAGAAGCCAGAGAAGGGATTTTCATGGGCAATATAAAAGTGTTTGTCCACGACAAGGAAGAACTGGAAGAGCTGGTAGACAGACTGAAAAAACTGGGGGGTATTCAATCGGTTGATCGCTATGATACAGAGCAGCCGGGCAATGCCAATTAAATTTTTTCTAATTCTTCTTAGTTATCAATTACTGACTATTTTTGCCGCTTCCTGAACAAACAGGAATCTCAAATTATTATTATGGTAGACGCGATTCTGGGCCTGCAATGGGGTGATGAGGGGAAGGGGAAAATAGTTGATTTTTTTGCACCTCAATATGATGTCATCGCCCGTTTTCAGGGAGGCCCAAATGCGGGACATACCCTTTATGTGGGCGACAAAAAGATTGTCCTCCACCAGATACCTTCAGGGGTATTTCACCAGAAAACAGTTAACCTGATTGGCAATGGAGTAGTGCTGGATCCTGTGACGCTCAAAAGAGAATGCGAGACCGTGGCCTCCTTCGGTGTGGATGTGAAAAAGAACCTTTTTATTTCACAGCGTACAAACCTGATCCTGCCCACACACCGTGCGCTGGACAAAGCTTCAGAATTGCAGAAAGGCATCGATAAGATTGGGTCAACGTTGAAAGGAATCGGACCGGCTTATATGGATAAGACGGGAAGAAATGCATTGAGAGTAGGGGACCTGTTAGACAAAAGTTTTACCACATCATATATCAGGCTGCGGCTGAAACACCAGCGCCTGCTGGACAATTTCAATTTTCAGGAAGACATTTCTGCCTGGGAAGAAGAATTTTTTGAGGCCATCGAGTTTCTCAAAGAGCTCAACATCGTAAACGGGGAATATTTCATCAATAATAAAATTTCCGAAGGCAAAAAAGTACTTGCTGAAGGCGCTCAGGGCAGTATGCTTGACATTGACTTTGGCACCTTTCCTTTCGTAACGTCTTCCAACACGACCACCGCAGGTATCTGTTCCGGTCTCGGCATTGCACCACAGAAAATCCGCGATGTAATGGGCGTTACCAAAGCGTATTGCACACGTGTAGGCGGAGGACCTTTTCCGACCGAGCTTACGGACAATACAGGTGAAGAGCTGAGAAGGCTCGGCAATGAATTTGGAGCCACCACAGGCCGGCCAAGACGCTGTGGCTGGATTGACCTGGTGGCACTGAAATTCGCCTGCATGATCAACGGGGTAACCAAGGTCATCATGACAAAAGCGGATGTGCTGGATAAATTTGAAGAGCTCAATGTGTGCACCTCATATAAAATCGATGGAGAAGAATCGGAAATCATACCTTTCCAGATGACAAGGCATAAGATTGAACCGATGCTTAAATCTTTTGCCGGATGGAATTCTGACAGCACATCGGTTAAGAATTTCAGCGACCTGCCGGAGAAAATGAAAACATATGTGGACTTTATCAATAAATATGTGGGCACAAACGTTTCTCATATCTCAAACGGACCGGGCAGAGATCAGATTGTTGAGGTGAAATAACATTGAAATAATAGTAAAAAAACAAAGAAAATATTTGGCGGATTAAAAACTTCGCTGAAATTTTACAGCAATCAATCTTATCGGCTATGGCAAAGGCAAGTAAGGAAAATAAACCCGCAAAGAAGGCTGCAGCGAAACCAGCTGAAGACAAGCCTGCGAAGGCATCTCCAAAGTCCAAAAAGCAACTGGAGGACGATGAGGACGATGATGATGAGGAGGATACTGATGCGCCAAAAGCCGCAAAAGGAAAATCTGCGTCAAAATCTAAATCTGACGATGAAGAGGAAGAAGAAGAAACTGATGTAGAAGACGATTGGGAAAAAGTGGAAGAGGATGAAAACTGGGATCCCGATTTTGACGAGTTCGACATTCCAAAATCCAAATCGAAGAAGGCTGCCGGAGGCACTGCAAAAAAAGGCAAGGGAGAAGAAGATGATCTCGGGATTGACGAGGAATTCAAAGACATGGATCTCTTTAACGACCGTGGCTTTGACGATGACGACGACGACTTTTAGCAAGTTTCCGATAATCAATCCGGGCAGAGTAAAACAACAGATGCTGTCCTGGATTGATCAATTCCATACCGCCTGTCTGCTCGACAGCAACCACTACAATTTATCATATCGGCGTTTTGAATGCATAGCTGCTGCCGGCAGTGCAGATGCAACTGTTGTGCACAGAGGGGCGAACCTTGAATCGCTCGAAAAATTTCTGCAGGACAAAACAGGCTGGTTTTTTGGTCACCTGGCATATGATCTTAAGAATGAAATTGAAGCGCTCAACTCAGCCCACCCCGATAATATAGGATTTGACGATCTGCATTTTTTTATACCTTCAGTGATACTTCGTCTGAGTGAAAATTCACTCGAGATAAACAGCGCAACACAACCCGCTGCTGAAATTTTTGACGCCATATTATCCACTCCTTTGCCTGGGTCAAAACAAACAGGCGGTATACAATTTACCGCGAAATTCAGCAGAGAAGAATATATAGAGACGGTAGAAAAACTCAGAGAACATATCCGCAGAGGTGACTGCTATGAGATAAATTTCTGCCAGGAATTTTTTGCTGAAGCAATCGCGATTGATCCAGTCTCCACCTATCTTTCCCTGAGCGAAAATTCTCCAAATCCTTTTGCAGGATTTTATAAGCAGGGTGAAAAATTTCTGCTTTGCGCCAGTCCCGAGCGTTACCTGAAAAAAGAAAAGAATTCTATTCTCACTCAACCCATCAAAGGAACCTCACCAAGAGCCGGTGACAGGTTGGAAGATGAAGCCAATCGCGAACGTTTATTCAGAAGCAGCAAAGACCGCTCTGAGAATGTGATGGTGGTTGATCTGGTGAGAAGTGATCTGGCGAAAATTGCTGAAGAAGGATCGGTAGTAGTAGAAGAGCTCTATGGCGTTTACAGTTTTCCGCATGTGCATCAGATGATCTCTACGATCAAAGGCATTGTAAAAGAGGGAACAAAGTTTACTGATATCATCCGGGCGACCTTCCCCATGGGATCCATGACCGGCGCGCCAAAGAAAAAGGTGATGGAACTGATTGAAAAGTATGAGCGAACCAGGAGGGGTTTGTTTTCCGGCGCCATCGGTTATATTTCTGATGAGGGAGATTTTGACTTCAACGTGGTAATCCGGAGCATTCTCTACAACCGCCAAACGGGATATCTTTCTTACCAGGTGGGTTCCGGAATTACTTTTTACAGTGATCCTGAACAGGAATATGAAGAGTGTCTGCTCAAGGCAGCGGCCATAAAAAAAGTGCTGGCATAAAGCCAGCACTCGTATTTTCGGAGAGTCCGTGATTATTATCTTTTGGCTCTGCCTGCTGCAGTTTCTGTTTCTTCAGGCATGGCAGATTCAGCCTTGGCTATAGAAAGCATCATCTGAATAGATTCATTCAGAATCTGGTATTTATTTGCATTGAAAAGATCCATTTTATCTGCGGGCAATTTCAGCTCATAGCTGTTGGAAGAAGATGACATCGATTTGTCAAACTCCGGATTGTAGCGGTTGAAATTCATCAGGTCCATCATGGTGTGTTTTGCGATGATGACCGACAGATATTTGCCTGAGATGACCTGTGCTTTTGCGGCAGCGCTTTCTTCGGTGCTCAGCTTACGGTTGGACGCGAATACGCTGTTGATGCCATAATGCTCTGCAGTTTCTGCTTTTGTGAGGGTTGTCATTCCGCCCTGACCTTCAAAAATATAGTGGGTACCGATGAATTTTTTTACGTGGTTGCGACTTTCAGCCGGGAGATGGTATTGTAAAACCCAGAAGTTGCGGCTTCCGCTTTTGCGGATGGCCCGGTTTACATTGCCAGGTCCGCCATTGTAGGCGGCAATTACCAGGAGCCAGTCTCCGTATTCTTCGTAAAGGTCGGTGAGGTACCGGGCTGCGGCGTGCGTGCTTTTTACGTAATTGGTCCTTTCATCTACTTTGCGATTTACTTTCAGTCCGAGACAGATGGCTGTCGCCGGCATGAATTGCCATGGACCTACGGCTCCAGCCCAGGAGGTCGCAGTCTTTTTGAGCTTGGACTCTATCACGGCAAGGTATTTCAGCTCTTTGGGGAGGTTGTAAGACACCAGTACGGCGTCCATCATGTTAAAATAAGGTCTGCCCCAGGATTTCATGCTTTCGAGATCTCTGGCATTTGCCTCCATATAATCTTCAACAAAAGAAATTGCTCTTGGATTCAGGCGGGGGCCGGCTGTGTTTTCGGCGTCAAAGAGGTCGTGAAAGCCTTTTTTCTGTTCTGCTGCTACTGCCTGTTTAGAGATTACGGTGACTGCCTTGTCTGTGCTTGTGTCCCTGGTGGCGAATGTTTCAAGTGCGACTGTGTTCTGGGCCATTGTAAGGGAAGCCAATACCATACCGAACAGACTCAACAATAAATGTTTGTTCATTTTTGTAGTTTTTGTTCACAAAATCAAATACCGACAGTTTACAATGGTTTGTTTCGGGAGGATACGGGAGGGAGGAACTCACTATACCAATTATTGATCCAATAATTGATGTGCGAGAGAGAGCAAAGATAGTTCCGAATTTTGGTTAGTCATAGCCTGCAGGCCAAATGGCAGGCCGTTGGAGTGCTTAAAGAGGGGGATTGAGATGGCGGGAATGCCAACCAGGTTGGCGTACACTGTGTAAATATCGGCGAGATACATGGCCACGGGGTCGTCCGATTTTTCGCCGATTGCAAAGGCGGTGGAGGGCACGGTTGGCAACAAAATAACATCGAAGTCCTTGAAAATCAAATGTGTCTTCTCAACCAGCTGCTTCCTTACCTTTTGTGCGTGGGTGAAATAGGCATCGAAATATCCTGAACTGAGTACAAAGGTGCCGAGCATGATGCGTCTTTTTACTTCCATGCCGAAACCTTCAGACCGGCTCTGCTTGTAAAAATCTGTTAATTCAGCCTTCTGGTCGGCGGTACGGTGTCCGAATCTGACGCCGTCATACCTTGAAAGGTTGGAGGAAGCTTCGGCGGTAGTGAGTACATAATAGGCCGGTACGATATACTCGAGCAGGCCAAAGTCGACCGGTTTTACTTCATGGCCGTATTTCGACAGTTCAGAGATATAAGTAGAAATGGTTTTGCTCATTTCCTGGTCGAGTCCGGGGTGGCTGAGCGTTTCTGCAAAATATCCGATTCGCAGCGGGGCCAGGGGCTTTTTGAGTTCCGTGGAATAGGACGGAATCGGGGTAAAGGAAACGGTGGAATCGTATTCATCTGCTCCGGCCATCACTTCGAGCGCGATGGCGAGGTCAGGAATATTGTTGGCGAAGATGCCGATTTGGTCAAATGAGGAACCATAGGCGATCAGTCCATAGCGTGAAATTTTGCCGTAACCGGGTTTGAGACCGACTATGCCACAAAAATCGGCAGGCTGGCGGACCGAACCACCCGTATCGCTTCCAAGGCTGATCATACAAAGTCCAGCCTGTACTGCTACTGCTGAGCCCCCTGATGATCCACCCGGCACGCGTGTGTTATCG
>JACMLD010000306.1 GCA_014379785.1 Chitinophagaceae bacterium | reverse complement strand
GGCAACCGTAGAGCCCTCAGGCACCTTTCCTTTAAAATCATTCCAGTTGAGCTTCCTGGTTGCCTTCCAGGGCAGCGATGACTCTTCCTTGCCGGTAAATGACAGTCCGCCAATGGTCAGAAGAATTATTGTGAGTATTTTCCAGTTCATCGGATGCTTTAATAGAGAACGACAAAGGTCCGCGGAAAGCTGTAAAGAAAACCTTAAAAATGGCCGTCACGCCGACCGGAGTCGGGATCCGTTGATAAATAGTAAGGGATGTCCCGGCTTCGCTCGACATGGCGGTCATTTCGACCGAGCGCAGCGAGTGGAGAAATCCCCAACCGACCGGAGTCGGGATCCGTTGATAAATAGTAGGGGATGTCCCGGCTTCGCTTACAATGACGTCACTGTTATTGGTTGTAAACCAAAGCCATATCGCTCTGCCATTTTTCTAATTTTTGCTATTTTTCTTCTTTCGTCCTGTCGTGGGTCCATTTGTAATCGTTGTTTGTCGAACGTTGATTTGTTTTTCACCATGTGGTAGTAGATCACTGCTAACTTTCTAGCCACCGCTTTGATGGCGATCTTTGCACCTTTTTTAGCAGCAAGTCTCCTGTACAGTTGTCCCAGTGCCCCTTTGTTGCTCCACATCGTCTGGGCTGCCATTCTGAACGCCTGTGTAGCAACATTACTGGTAAATCGTTTCTGATGACCCAACATTTTTCCGCCCGACTTTTTAGGCCTCGGGTCCAGGTTGAGCCAGCTTACAAAATGTTCCGCCGTCGGCCATTTCTGCATCTCTTTGCCTGTGACAGACATTATTTCCAGAACACTTATTTCATCCAGGCCGTCTACCTGTGTAACATCAGTGCCCAGTATCCTCTGCAGATATTCCTTCAGATTGATAGAATATTGATTTTTTCGAACATACTTCGTTTTACGTGCCACTGGTTTGAGAGCATCTTGTTCCTCTCCCAGCAGTTTTATCAGCACCTTTTCTATCAACGTTTCATAAGCTTTCATTTCAGCCTTGTAAAAATCATAGGCTGCCAGCTGATGGCCCAGGATAGAAACAAATTGTTCTTTGTAAAAGCCTTGTAAAGACAATTCCAGATCCTCGGCAGTCGCCTTCAATGCTTTTATATTTATCATACCCAGCAATTGCTTTGCATCCTGTATCCCGCCTGCAATTGCCCGCAGTAACTGCATCCCAGCCACTCCTTCTATATCACTGATGAGATGCTGCACCTTAATATTCATCAGCGTAAGCACCCGGTGGATGCGGTTGAGTGTATCACTTTTTTGTTTCTGCAGAATGGTGCGTTCATGCAGGTACGATTTCAGCTCACGGTACACTTCAGTAGCAATGTGGGAGGCCCTCAACAAGCCATGGGCATGCAACTGGTGTATCCACTGGCAGTCTTTGACATCGGTCTTCTGTGCGGCCACATTTTTAAAATGACGCGGGTTTGTCAGGATTACTTCCAGCCCATGGTTTTCCAGAACCTCGTAAAAACTCATCCAGTAAACACCCGTGGCTTCCATGGCCACATGTTTAACCCCTGATTCTTTTAAAGTCTTAGCCAATGCGATGATATCGGAGGTAAAGCCCGTACTCTCCGCTAAACATTGATTGCCACAGGTATCGGTGTAAGAGACCATCATCAGCATACTGCCAACATCTATGCCGGCAGTGTCGTGACGCAAAACGGCCAGCTGCTGTACCGGACCTTGCGTTTGTTTTAGTAGTTTTGCCATACGTTTATTTTTTTAAAAGCATGGCAGTACTCTTTTGCTGACACAAAGAAAGAATCAAGGTTTACAAACATGGTGACTGACAGCCATCAGTCCCGATAAGATTTTTTTCAAAGAGCAAAAGTCCCAGATTCGACAACGGGCTCAAAGGCTCCAAGCGAAGTGCGGGTTCTGTAGGCTGCCATGCTTCTTTCATCTAATTTACGTCATTCCCATTTTTTGCAAGCTCGCCTGCTGGTTGATTCGACATGACTGAAGAAAACCTCACTCCGTTCGCCACGACCAGCATATATTTATAATATGAAACGCAGGAACTTCATCTACAACAGCTCCATCCTGGCCGCCGGTACAGGATTTCTCCACCTTCCTTCTTTTTCTGCCAATCGCGCGAATGAAAAAATCATTCTTGCCATTGTCGGCTGCAACAGCCGCGGAGCGGAACATGCACGCATGATCCCAACCATTCCCAATGCCGAAATCGGCTATATATGCGACGTGGATGAACTGGTACTGCAAAAAACCATTGCGCAGATAGAAAAGCTGACGGGAAAAAAGCCCAAAGGCTACAAAGACGTAAGAAAACTACTCGAAGAGAAAGATCTGGATGCAATCATCATAGCCACACCCGACCACTGGCATGCACCTGCCGCGCTGATGGCACTCAAAGCCGGCAAACATGTCTACATCGAAAAACCCTGCAGTCACAATCCGGCAGAGGGAGAAATGCTTGTGCTGGCGGCAGAGAAATACAAAAAATTTGTACAGGTGGGCAGCCAGCGCCGCTCTTTCCCTGCAGTGATGGACGCAATAAAGCGTTTACACGAAGGGGTTATAGGCGATGTGTATTACGCAAAAGGCTGGTATGCCCGCCGCAGAGCTTCTATCGGCGAAGCAAAGATCATTTCACCACCCGCAACGCTCGATTATGAGCTCTGGCAGGGTCCCGCTCCCAGGAAACCTTACCGCAGTAATCTCATTCACTACAACTGGCACTGGTTCTGGCACTGGGGCACAGGTGAAGCGCTCAATAACGGAACACATGAGTTTGATGTGATGAGATGGGGACTCAACGTAAAAGCGCCCATACAGGTGGTTTCTGCCGGTTCGACCCTCCAGTACAGCGACAGCTGGGAGACACCGGATACGCAAACCATCACGCATCTTTTTCCAGGTAATAAAATGATCAGCTGGGAAGGACACAGCACCAGTGATTTCAAAAACGAAGGAAGCGGGAGAGGAGTGGTTTTTTATGGCTCCAAAGGAAATATGATCATTCCCGGCGGCGATGATTATAAAATCGTTGACATAAAGAACAAACTCATCGAAGAAGTAAAAAGCAAACTGGGAGAAGTGGATGCCACCAACCCAATCGGCATGGGAGCCTCATTGGATCGTACACATCTCGTCAATTTTATGGATACCCTTCGTGGCAACGCAAAGCTCACGGCTCCCATCTCAGAAGGCCATCTCAGTAACCTGCTGCCACAACTCGGCAACATCGCACTTCGAACGGGCAAAACACTGAAGACGGATCCTCTTACAGGCAGAATTGACGACAAAGAAGCAATGAAGCTTTGGAGCCGCGCATATGAAAAAGGATGGGAAATGAAATTGTAAATAAAAAAATTATGAATAACGAACAGATTGTCGTCAAAATGGCACTGGATGCCTGGAACAGCCATCTTAGCCGGACAGAAAAATTGTTTTCAGAACTTTCGGATCTGCAGTTGCAGCAGGAAATTTCTCCGGGCAAAAATTCGGGAATCTACCTGCTCGGCCACCTGGTAGCAGTACACGATGCCATGTTGCCACTCCTTGGACTTGGAGAAAAACTATATCCTTCGCTTTACAATATCTATGTGGAAAATCCTGCCAATGCCGGTCTGGAAGAACCACTGACCGAATACCTAAGAAAATACTGGAAAGAGGTGCATGCGCGACTGGCAACAGCATTTGAAGGTATGTCCACCGAAAATTGGTTTGGACCGCATAAGTCTGTGAGTGAAGAAGACTTCAAATTGCAGCCACACCGGAATAAATTAAACCTGGTCATCAACCGGACAAACCACCTGGCTTACCATCTTGGTCAATTGGTAATACTGAACAAGTAAAAAGTTTAAAATGAAGACATCCATTTTCTGCCTGATTGTTTGTGCCTGCTTAGGGTTCAGATCATCCGACCTCAAAGCACAGAAAATTCTCAGGGTGGGAGTGGCCGGACTCAGCCATGATCATGCGCATGCTGTCATGAATCAATATACCAATGG
>JACMLD010000305.1 GCA_014379785.1 Chitinophagaceae bacterium | reverse complement strand
CTCCAGATTCAAAAAGCCATGATAAGTACTATGGATTCCCATCTCCGACAGCTTTTTCACCACCATGGTGTGACTGACTTTTCTCTTTAACTTATCCCAGAAAACATTGCTGTTAAAGTCTCCGGCAATGATCACATTTTTTCGTTTCAGAATTTTTGCATAATGCTCAATCGCTTTCCAGACCTGCCCGATATAGTTATAGCCTTTGTCGTGGTTATTGTATGCCCAGGTGGCAATCAGCGTAAAATTGAATGCCCCGCCGGTCACCTCAATCGGTAAAATAATGCTGATGCTTTCATTGTGTGTTTTGAGCAGTTTCAACTTGTAAGGTCCAAAAGAAAAAACCGCGAGACCCTTGTGGGGATTGACTCCATACCACAAGACTGAAGTTGGAAAGGGCAAATCCGGTCTCAACTTTAATTTCTCCGGACATTCGCATTCGGGAACAATAAGAATGTCTGGCGCTTCGTCGAAAATAAGACCCGCCTTTTTTCTAAAAGCCATATTGCAGTTCCAGACAATTATTTTCACAAGACAAAGAAAGGAAAAGTTTCGCAGCAGTCATGCCGAGCGCAGCCGAGGCATGACTGCATTCTGATAAAATTGTCATGAACTGATTTCATTGCCATAAACTTGCAAAATAGAAGGAATGAGAAGGGGGAGGAAAGGAAGTTGGTGGTTCTTGGTTTTTATTTTTTGGTGGCGCTCTGCGGAGTGCTGTCATGCCGAGCGCAGCCGAGGCATCCCCTGCCGACCGGAGTTGGGAGTAATAGAAGGGGATTTCTCCGCTCGCTGCGCTCGGTCGAAATGACTGAACAATACGAGGTGACGGCACGCTGTTTAAAATAAAAAAAACAAAGTATGTACGCATCAAGAAATCTGTCCGCGAGTTTTATATTCCGATTTGCATGGAAACCATTGCTGATATTTCTGATCTATGCAATTATTATTGTTTGCCTCTATACGTTTGCGGGTTTTACTTTTCTGGCATTGCCCTTCGTGCCAATCGGACTGCTGGGTACGGCCGTCGCATTTTATGTAGGCTTCAAAAACAACTCTGCCTACGAACGTCTATGGGAGGCCAGAAAACTCTGGGGTTCCATCGTCAACCTCAGCAGATCATTTACCGTCTATGTGCTGGATTTTGCTCAGCCATCCGAATCAATGGATGCCGATGCGCTGAAGGACCACAAAGAAATTCTGATTCATCGACATATCGCTTATATCAACGCCATGCGTATTCAACTCCGTATGCGCACTGTGTGGGAGGACAAGAACGATCCTTTCATGGACATCGTAAAAGAAGAAACCAGTTTCAAAAATGATAATCTGCTGTCAGAGATCAAACAGTTTCTGCACGATGATGAAGCAGAATGGCTGTACAACAAATCAAATACCGCAACGCATATATTGAGGAAACAAAGCGGACATATCCTGCATTTGCATCAGCAGGGATGCATTGATAGTTTCAAGCACGTTGAACTGGCAAATATGATCGCACAATTTTATGATCAGCAGGGCGCGTGCGAGCGAATCAAATCTTACCCTTTCCCTCGACAGTACGCATATTTCAGCGAATTGTTTGTGTGGATTCTCGCGATTGTCCTGCCATTCGGGCTCGTGGGCGAACTGGCGAAACTGGGTACAGGATATGTGTGGCTGACGATTCCGATGAGTGTTTTGATATCCTGGATCTTTAATGTGATGGAGGTCATTGGCGATCGCAGTGAAAATCCATTTGAGAATGGAGTGAATGATATTCCGATGACGGCGATTTGTCGCACGATTGAGATTGATCTCCGGGAGATGCTGGGAGAGGTGGACGTGCCCGGGAAGATTTATCCGATAAAGAATATACTTATGTAATTAGCAAATGGGCAAATGTGTAGATTAGCAAATGGGCTGCGCGCGATGACATGCAATAGCAGGGTGCCCGTCATTCCGACCGACATCGAGCGCAGCGAGATGGAGTGGAGGAATCCCCGACCGATAGTACAGGTTGATTAGCGGCTGGGGATTTCTCCGTCCTGGCCCTTCGGGCCGGGGTCGAAATGACAGGCCCGCCGCGGATGCGCGTTTTCTGTTTCCCACTTCGTTGTGTCAGTGCGATACTTGCCTTTCAGGTAAGATAAGGCTAAAAGTTGCACCCTCATCTTCAATCGCCGACGCAAAGATTTCTCCATGATGGTTCAAAACAATTTTTTTGCATAGGGCAAGTCCAATGCCAGTGCCGATAAATGCCCTTGGATTGTTCAACCGCTTAAAAAGCGTGAAGATTTGGTCTGCATATTGATTGCCAAAACCAATTCCGTTATCGGCTATATCAATTCTTATATAATGTACCGAATCGTCCAGCAATGAAAACTCTTTAATAGCTGAATGCTCAAGTCGGACAGCCTTCAAAGTGATTACTGGCTTTCTGGAGTTGCTTGTAAATTTCAACGAGTTGCTGATAATATTATAAAAAAGTTGATGCATTTGAAATGGTATCGCTTCGATGGTTGGCAACACATCCAAATGAATACTCACTTCTTTTTGCTGAATGAGTAAATCAAAATCTGCCAATACTGTGTTAATGACTGAATTTAAATCGGTGCTTTCAAAATGAATTTGTTTTTCGGACAGTCGTGAGAAGTTTAGCAAATCGGAGATAAGAATTCGCATTCTTTCTGAGGCGATTGAAATTTTTTCGATATGCTTTTGTACATCTTCAGGTTGGCCGATCAGCCGCTTGCCCAGCAGATCTGAAAAAATGATAATTTTGCGGAGTGGTTCCTGCAGATCATGACTTGCAGCATAGGCAAACTGCTCAAGCTCGCTATTGATTTTTTTAAGGTCAAGCGTTCTTTCTTCTACTCTTCTCTCAAGCTCCTCTGCAAAAAGCTTTTGGTTGTGGATATCTGTGCAGGTGCCGATCCAGGCAAGAATGGATCCTTCATCGTTTTTATCCGGAACAGCCCTGGTCAGATGCCAGCGATATTCACCGTCGTGGCGTCTGAACCGACATTCCAATTCATATGGAGACCCTCCGCGATTGGCACTTTTCCAGATTGCGCTCGATATATCGAAATCATCTGCGTGAGTGAAGTTTGTCCAGAACCGGTGTTCATCATCCGACAACCCGGTATAAGCCTGCATATTCTGGTTCCAGTATTTAAGAACACCATCCGTCCCGCAGCTCCAAACCTTTTCCGGCGTTGATTCAGCAAGCGTTCTGAACTTACGTTCGCTTTCTTTCAGCGTCGCATTATCGAGTCTCGTCTTTTTTATATCCAATTGAGCGGTCACTCTGGCTATCAGTTCGCGGGCATTAAATGGTTTTATGAGATAATCGTTCGCACCTTTTTCGAGCCCTTCAATTGTTGCCTCGCTCCCTGCTCTGGCAGACAACAGAATTACTGGAAGATCGCTAAAGGCGGGATTCTGCCGGATTTTCGCCAATAGTTCAAATCCATTCATATTCGGCATCATTACATCACTGAGAACAAGGTCGGGCTTTCTGTTTATTATAAAATCCAGCGCCTGTTGCCCATCTCTGACCATTTCAATTTTCCATATTGGCGCCAGCGTTCGATGGATATAGTTCAGCATCTGCAGGTTGTCGTCCACGATAAGTATGAGGCTTTCGTGCTTCGATGTGATCTCGCTCGCAGCAGCAGGCGGGGCTTCAACTATGCCCGGCGGGACTGCATACTGTAAATCATCGGCCCATAACGATACGTCGTTTGCAAAACTTCCACTTAAAAGTCCTGTTGGCTTCTGTGATGCCGCTCTTCTCACACGGCTTTTCTCGAGGTGAGAGAATCCTTTTGGGATGGAAACGGTGAACCTCGATCCTTTTCCTTCCTTGCTTTCCACTGAAATTGTTCCACCGTGGATTTGCACCAATTCTTTTGTAAGTGCCAATCCTATTCCGGTGCCTTCATGCGAACGTGATTTGCTATTCTGAACTCTATGGAATCGTTTAAAAATATTCGGGAGCTCTCCCTCTGGAATTCCTACACCGGTATCACTCACGGTAAGGATCACCTGATTATCGGCTTCCTTTAATGCAACCTTAATTTCTCCTTCGAATGTAAACTTCAAAGCATTTGACAAAAGGTTGAGCACGATCTTCTCCCACATTTCCTGATCGATAAAAATTGGCTCTGATATCGGTGGACAATCAACAATAAAGTCAATAGAAGCCCTAACCATAGCGGACTCGAAAGAATTAGCCAGTTCGGATGTAAGAGACCCGATTGAAACGGGTGTAAACGTTGCCTCTGCTCTGTTGGCCTCGATTCTTGAAAAGTCCAGCAGGGAATTTACCAGCTTCAATAATCTAAGTGAATTCTGATAAGCAGTAGTGATATGTTTTTTGTCTGTATCCGCAAGTTGCGAATTGGTGTTGGCCAGTACATCTTCCAAAGGCCCGAGCATCAAGGTGAGTGGCGTCCTGAATTCATGGCTTATGTTGCTGAAAAAGGCGGTTTTTGCCCGATCGAGTTCTGCAAGTGCTTCTGCGCGTTTTTTTTCTTCTTCGTATGCTGACGCATTACGTAGTGCCACTGAAATCTGGCTGGCAACGAGTGCAAGAAAAGACTGATAGTTTTCATCGAAGACAGCATTGGGACTAACTCCTGCCACAAGTACCCCAAGGGGATTACCAGGTTGTGCTGAAGGAATTGGCAGGGTAACTGCTTTTTCTACAGGTTCCTGCCAGACTCCTTTTTTTATTTCTGTGATATGCTGAACACCGCTGATAATGACAGTTTCTCCTGCCAAAGCCCGATTCAGATACCAGGGATCGGGACCGTCGGTATTTTCAATTGGTTCAATCCCAACCGTTGCTTTAAGTTGAAGCGTACCGACATTGTCCTTCACATAAAGCTGCATAAAGGGCATATCTAACGAGTAGTCGCTGATGGTAGCGGCAATATCATGGCATACTGTCTCTACAGATCTTATTTCGCTGGCTTTGGCGGCCAGATCGCGCTGCATGCGAAGTCTTCTTTCTCCCAGTACCTGTTGCGTGACTTCACTACAAACGCAGAGCATGCCTGTAATAACATTTTCGTCATTTTCAACTGCACTGTAAGACAGGCTGAAATAGGTCTCTTCATTAAAACCACCAGTCCTGTTTAAGGGGAGCAGTTGTGCCGGGACCCAGTTTGACACCCCGGTTTTCATCACCTGTCGTATCATAGGTCCAATTGTAGTCCATGATTCTGCCAGTGTTTCTTTAATTGACTGGCCAAGAGCATAAGGATGCTTGTCGCCAATCAGGCCTGTATAGGAGTCATTATATATTTGGATTAGCTCTTCTCCCCACAAAAGTATCATGGGATATCTCGAGCCAAGCATTGTTTTGATAGTAGCCTTCAGGCTTTGGGGCCAGTCGGACATAGGCCCTAAAGGCGTGTCTGACCAGTCGGCCGCCTGAATGCGGTCATTCATACTAATAGAGGGGAAAAGAATTTCTGACATGTTCTGGTACTTGACGGGACGGTTTAGGGGCCTACAAATTAGGTAAAAAATCGTGCCGTGCTCATTCAGACAGGGCATTCAAACAGCAATTACGCTTCCGGGTGGACTTCGGGCAATCATTGATGAAATTTTGCATGGTCTATGCAAGGTTTGGCAGAGCAAAAACAAGAAGAACCAAAGCCACTACGGAAGCAATTGTACGCACAGTGTGCAAACGGTTCCAGGGTTTTTCAAATTCTGTTCTGAATGCTGCCATCTGGTCCGAAGACATTCT
>JACMLD010000035.1 GCA_014379785.1 Chitinophagaceae bacterium | reverse complement strand
GTTTGCACCACCTTGCTGGTTGCCCTGACCCGGACGGAAAAATCCACCACCCTGACCCTGACCGCCCTGTTGTGGACCGCCTGGCTGCTGTCTTTGAATGGTTGGGCCGCCAACTTGTCTGGCGAATACTTCCCCTTTCTTATCGATCGGTATGCGTTTTCTTTTTCTCTTTTCGTCGTTTGCCTTTGGTCGCGTGTCGCTGTCGACCGGCAGATCAATCTTCCCGAGGATCTTGGGACCTTCGAGTTTTTCTGCGCGAATATTTTCGATGACCGGCGGGGCTGATTCGTCTTCCTCTTCTGCTGCAACGGGTTCAGGCAATTCTGCTGCCACTGGTTCCTCAACTGGTGCCGGGGTTTCTTCTACCGGCTGTGGCGCTGGCTCTTCTGCTTTCTTTTTCTTTGTTTTTGCAACGGGTTCGGCAGGCTTTTCTTCTGCGACCGGTGCTTCTTCCTCTTTCTTTTTCGCTGTCTTCTTTGGCCTTGTGGAAGAGTCTATGGTAGAGAGATCGATCTTGTCGAATACTTTGGGTCCTTCTATTTCGGGCGCTTCTGCTTTTATCACCACTGGCGCTTCTTCCGGCTTGGGCTCGGGTTTGGGTTCCGGCTTCGGCTCTTCCACGACAACAGGTGGTTTCGGTGCCTCTTCCACCACGGGAGGTGCCAGCTTTTCTTCTTTGACGGGCTTTTTGACTATTTCCTTTTTGAAAACAATTTCTTCCTCGTCTTTTTTCTTGCGCGGGTCTGCCATTCCGCCTTTCGGCAGGTCAATCTGGTCGCTCTTGATCTTCGCCACTTTATCACCCTGAAATTCCATTTGCAGGGCACGATACATGTCTTCCGTTAGTTTGGAAGTCGGTTTCAGTTCATCGCGGTTAAATCCTTTGCCAGCCAAAAACTCAATAAGGGTGTCCTTCCCTACATTGAACTCCTTGGCGGCGGCCATCAAGCGTGGTGTTGTTGTTTCTGACATTCAGTATTTATAAAGTTAATGGTCCCGCCTGAGACGGGACTTTTTTCAGTTTTTATCCTTTCTGGAATTCAGCCTCCAATACCTTACGGATATCTTCTATGGTACCTTTTTCCAGATCTGTTCTTCTTTCCAATTCTTCTGCGGTCAGGTCGAGGACACTGCGGGCAGTATCACAACCAATTCTTTTCAGTTCATCGATGATCCATGTTTCAATCTCATCGCTAAATTCATCCAAATCGATATCAAATTCTTCCGCTTCACCTTCGTTATCACGGAATACGTCTATACTATATCCTGTTAATTCCTGAGCCAGCTTAATATTCACACCTTTTCTGCCGATGGCGAGCGATACCTGGTCGGGTTTGAGGTACACATCTGCCTGCATGTTTTCTGAATCAATATTCATGCTCGTTATTTTGGCAGGCGTGAGCGAACGCTGTATCAGAAGCTGGGTGTTGGCTGTCCAGTTGATTACATCAATATTTTCATTCTTCAGTTCACGTACAATGCCATGAATACGGCTTCCTTTCATACCTACGCAGGCGCCTACCGGGTCGATTCTGTCGTCGTAAGATTCTACGGCCACCTTCGCCCTTTCACCCGGGTCGCGAACGATTTTTTTGATTACGATCAGTCCGTCGAATATTTCCGGAACTTCAATTTCAAGCAATTTAGAGAGAAACTCCGGGCTTGTCCTGGAGAGAATGATTACCGGACTGTTATTTTTCAGATCTACTCTTCTTACCACCGCGCGGATTGATTCGCCTTTTTTGAAATAATCCTGCGGGATCTGTTCGCTTTTTGGCAGGATCAGTTCGTTGCTTTCTTCGTCGAGCAGCAGGATTTCTTTCTTCCATACCTGGTAGACCTCAGCATTGACGATTTCTCCAACTCTTTCGTTGTATTTTTTGACAAGAACATTTTTCTTCAAATCGCTGATACGGCTGGCGAGGGTTTGTTTGGCGGCGAGTATCGCGCGGCGGCCGAAGTCCATGATATCAACAGCCTCATAAATCTCTTCACCAACTTCGAAATCCGGTTCTATTTTAGCGGCATCTTTATAGGCGATTTCTGCGAGCGGGTCGTTGACTTCACCATCGTTTACAATGGTCCTTCTGCGCATGATTTCAAGGTCACCTTTTTCTGCGTTCACAATTACGTCAAAATTCTCGTCGCTGCCATATTTTTTGCGCAAAAGCGTTTTAAAAACATCTTCAACCACCTTCATCATCGTGGGTCTATCTATGTTCTCCGCATCTTTAAAATCCTGAAATGCTTCTATAAGATTGATACTTGCCATAGCTCAAAATTTAGGAATCCGAAATTTAAAACTGAATTTGAATTTTTGTTGATTTAATATTATTTATGTCAATGCGGTGCTTAATCAATTCCGCTTTTTTGTTTTTGCCTTTTGTTTCTTCCACCAGGATTTCTGTATCGGCAACTTCCGTCATTTTCCCTTCTAGTATGGTTCCATCGTTTAGAATCACTTCCACTTTTCTGCCTATATTTTTTTTGTATTGGCGGTGTTGTTTCAGAGGTTCATTGACGTCTGCAGACGATACTTCCAGTGAAAAATCTCCGTCGGGGAAAAGGGCAGTTTCTTCGAGTTTTTTATACAAAGCCCGGTTCACGGCCACACATTTTGCGATGGAAACACCGGAATCCGCATCCAGTGCGACTTTTATGTTATTTGTCGGCTTAATGCGTATGTCTACCAGAAAACAATCCGGATCATCCTGCAGTATCTGCTCCACCATGCCACTAAGTGCCTGTATATGCGTATCGTTTACCATTGCTAAAAGCAGAAGGGAACGGTGTCCGTTCCCTTCATTTGATTCTTTTTCCGTTAGCAAATGTAAGGCAAGGACACTATTCAATCCAAATCCGTGATTAAATAAACATTAACAGGAGCGAATTGTTACATACCATAACTTTATTCCCGTTATGATACGTTATCTCCTACTGGCCTTTGGCCTTTATTTACTGTTCAGACTGGTATTTAACTTTATAATACCCCTTTTCCGCGCAACCCGCCGGTTTAAGGAGCAAATGCGTGGTGTGCAGGAACAAATGCAACAACAAATGCAAGCCCAGCAAGGGTTTGCTGCGCAAAATACGCGGTCTGAGCAGCCTCAGCAGGCTAAAAAAACTGCTTCCAGCGACTATATTGAGTTCGAAGAGGTGAAATAGTCTTCCCTTAAAGACCAATTTGCTGAATCGTCAGCGGAGCTTTCAGATGCAGTGTGCGTAGGCCGGCCTCATGCGCTCCCGTAAAATTTGTTTCGGTATCATCAATAAATAAGGTCTCGGATGGTACCAATCCATTTTCCTTTATCACGACATGGTAGATTTCGGCGCCCGGCTTTCTCAGGTTCAGCACATGGGAATAATAGGTTTTTTCGAAAATTTCGTCCAGTTCCTTCCCGGTCTGTACCGTAAATCTCCGGTGAAATTCGCGGTGATGAATTGCATTGGTATTACTCAGCAGAAAAAGCCGGTATTTGTCTTTGAGGCTTTCCAGAAATTCGATTCTCTCGGGCGGAAAGTCCAGCAAAAGGGCATTCCAGGCGTCGACGATTTCCTGATCGGTCTTCGGTGCCGGCAACATGCCCGATATTGATGCGATAAACTTCTCGTCGTCAATCCTGCCCACTTCATAATCCTTGTAAAAGGATTCCATATGATATTGATTCATATACTTCGAAAGCTCAGAAAATCCGAGTTTCGTAAACGCTTCCTCCGTTTTTTTAAAATCAATATTGAGCACTACGCCTCCCAGATCAAAAATGATGTTCTTTATCCCCTCCATGCCTTCTGTTTATAAAACCCTGAATGATGCTTCTTTATTGGTGCGTGAGTCCGTGCCGGCGAATATCTTAAACTCACCCGGCTCGTATACCCATTTCAGATCCTGGTTGTAGAATTTCAGGTCTTCTGTGGAAATCTGGAAGGTCACCTCTTTCATTTCTCCTTTCTTCAGAAACAGTTTCTGAAATCCTTTCAGCTCTTTTACTGGTCTGGTAATGCTGCCTACCATATCACGCACATACAACTGCACGGTTTCTTCGCCATCGAAGTTTCCCTCATTGCTAACGGTCACCTTCACCTGCAGTTTCTCGCCAGCTTTCAATTCAGTTTTACTCAGCGTTATCTCGCTGTATCCGAATTTTGTGTAGCTGAGTCCATAGCCAAAAGGATAGAGTGGTTCGTTTGAGAGGTCCAGGTATTTCGTAGTGTATTTCTGATTCGGATCTATCGGTCTTCCGGTGTTTTTGTGGTTGTAGTAAATCGGTATTTGTCCAATCGATGCCGGGAATGTCATGCTGAGTTTGCCGGATGGATTTGCAATACCGAAGAGGAGATCCGCAATGGCATGCCCGGCTTCCGTGCCGCCAAACCATGTTTCTAGAATGGCATCCATGTTTTTATCTTCCCAGGTGAGGATGAGTGGCCGGCCGCTCATAACAACCAGCACAACGGGCTTGCCGGTTTTCTTGAGCGCC